>CAMCFL010000151.1 GCA_945873715.1 Akkermansia muciniphila | reverse complement strand
GACCCCGTTCCTCCGCACGTTGGGGGGCGCTGGGACGGATCGTCTCGCGGACGCGAACGTCGCGGTCCTCGAGTTTGCCCGGACGACCGTGGTCATCACCTGTTCCTCCCTCCGGCACAATGCGGGGGCCAACCGATCCTTCGAGTTCTGTGGAACCCAGGGGAACGCACTGCTCCAACCGATCGAGCCGCCCAACCTGACGCTGGATCTTGCCACTGCGTCTGGAGTTCACCCTGCCGGACGGAGCACCGTGATGTTGCCGGCGTACCGCCGTTACGTGGGTGAACTGGCAGAACTGGCCGACTGTGTGCGCCATTCGCGACCGCTCCCCGTCAGTCTCGACCAGGATCGAACGGTTCAGGAAACCCTGTTGCGGGCGGTCGGAATCAACTGATCCGTCGATGCGGTCACTCCAGCCATCCCCCACGTTCCTCCGGCGCACCCGCGAACTCCTCGCGGCTCAACCGCAGCCCCAGGCCGTGGGCCGCAGTCCGGCGTCAATGTTCCGACGTGGCCGGCGCTGGATCGGCAATCCGTTCGTTCTCGCCTTCGGTCTGATCAGCCCGGGGTTCATCTCGGCCATGGATTCGGGGCCGCGCCATTTCTCCTGGAGCGTCCTGCTCTTCCTCGGGATCGCCTCGGTGGCGGGCATCATCAACGCCCAGATCCATCAGCATCCGCACCTCCCGACGTTTGCCTTCCTGCCAGTGGATCCGCGCCAGGTCCTGCGGCGTCAGGGAATGATCGCGGCACGCCTGATTGGCATCCTTGCCTTGGCGGGTGGGGTCGGCTTCGCCATTGCCGCCACCCGGCTCCCGGGTCCGCACGATGCCAGCTCGATCCTGCTGGCGGGCGCGCTGATGGCCGTGCTCTTTCCGGTGTTGGCAACGGCCTATGCCCTGGCGGCGGAGCGTTCGGCCTGGCTGGCGACGCCACTGGCGCTCGCCCTTCCGGTGACGGTGCTCCTGATGATCCTGCTTCGCAGTTCAAGCTGGGCCCAGGAGCGCGTCGTCACGTTGTTGAATGCCCACGGCCACCTGCTCTCGGCCCTGCTGCCCACGGGTTGGATCGTGCTGCCGTGGTCGGCGATCACCGGACGCGAGTCCTGGCATCGACTGGCGGCGCTGGTTCCCCTGATTCCGCTGGTGGCAACGCTGCCCATGAACCTCCGCTGGTTGTCGGATCACTACTCCTTCCGCGAGTCGATCCTGCTCCACCTCTTCCTGGAGGCCCCGGAGGATTCCGATGAGGAACTGATCGAGTCGGTCGCCAGCGCCCATCAATCGCCTGCCTCCCGGGGGGAAACGGCCATCGTCGATGACATCGAGGCGCGTGGGTTCCTCACCTCCCGTCTCGAGGAAACGCCCGGCCGCATCGAACGCCTGATCTGGACCTGGTGGACACCCCGGGAACGGGTCGTTGCCGAGTTCCTTCACCCGGACTGGCCCGATTGGTCCGGTCGCTGGCGCATGGGATCGATCGTGCTCGCCTGCACGATTCCGATCTCGGTCACCCTCGGTTTGTGGATGCCCGAGTGGCTGGCGGTTTCGTTCATTGGCTACGTCTGCGGTGCACTCTACCTGCTCCCGGTCCGCGCGGGATTCAACCTGCACCCGGTGGGCCTCGGAGACTCCGGCATGCAGGCCTGCCCGATCCACAGCGTCCCCATCCGTTTGGCCGAAGTCGCTTCCCTCCAGTGGAAGGCCGCCATCGTGCGCAGCCTGGCCGCATTGCCGGTGAGCGGCGCGACCGGGGCGCTGGCGGTGGGAATGCAGGGAGGCGGGTATGGGCTGGGCGCGCTGATCGGGATCCAGGTGGCGCTGATCTGGTGCGCCCTCCGACCGGGCCTGACCGTGTACCGGTTCCAGACCATCAACCGCACGTGGATGAAAGGGCTCGTCAGCAAGCTCGCACTGGGATGCGTGGCCGTGGTGCTGCTTCTGGATCTGGTGGGACTGATCGCATCGGCGATTCCCTTCGCCGGTCTTGCAGCCCTGGTCATCCTGCTGCCATTGAACTACGGGATGCTCCGGTGGGCGTGCTTCCTCCTCGACCGCCACGGCATCGATGCGGTGCGCCCGATCACGACGCCGTGAGCACCGTGTAATTCCTGCGTCCCTTGCGCAGCAGCAGGTACCGGCCAAACAACAGATCCGCCGTTCCCGCCAGGCGTCCCACCTCGGTCAAACGGACGTTGTTCAGGTACAGACCGCCACCCTCGAGATCCTTTCGCGCCTGTCCCTTGCTGGGAACCAGACCCGAGTGGACGAACAGATCGAGCACGGACGCGCCGGGATCCGACAGTCGGGCTGCCTCCAACTCGCGGGTGGGAACTTCACCGACGATCTCGCGGAAAGTGGACTCGCCCACGCCGCCCAGTTCGCCACCGAACAGGATCTCCGAGGCCCGCTGCGCCTCGATCGTCGACTCCGGCCCATGGATCAGGTCGGTCACCAACCGGGCCAATGCCTGGTGCGCCACCCGCGCAGCGGGGTTCGCCACGTGTGCCGCTTCGAGGGCCGCAATCTCCTCCTGCCCAAGAAAGGTGAAGAACTTCAGGTAACGCACCACGTCGCGATCGTCGGTCTGGATCCAGAACTGGTAGAATCGGTAAACACTCGTCCGGCGGGGATCGAGCCAGATCGCGCCGCCCTCGGTCTTGCCGAACTTGGAGCCGTCCGCTTTGGTGATGAGCGGGAGGGTCAGGCCGTGGGCGGAACGACCCAGCTTCTTGCGGACGAGATCGATGCCGGCGGTGATGTTGCCCCACTGATCGCTCCCGCCAATCTGCAGGGTGCAGTCCTGCGCGGCGCACAGGTGGTAGAAATCGAAAGCCTGCAGGAGCATGTAGCTGAACTCGGTGTAGCTGATGCCCACCTCGCGGTCCTCCATCCGGGCGCGGACGGACTCCTTGCCGATCATCTGGTTCACCGTGAAGTGCTTTCCGATGTCCCGAAGGAAATCGAGGAAGCTCAACGGTGCCGTCCAGTCGGCGTTGTCCACCAGCAGGGCTGGATTGACGGTCGTCTCGAAATCCAGGAGCCGCGCCAACTGAGGGCGAACGGAGGCGACATTCGCGGCGATCTGTTCCTTGGTGAGCAACTGGCGTTCCTGCGACTTCCCGCTGGGATCGCCGATCGAACCCGTCGCCCCACCCGCCACGGCGATGGGGCGGTGCCCATCGTTCTGGAATCGTCGCAAGGCCAGCAATGGGACCACGTGCCCGACATGCAGGCTGTCGGCCGTCGGATCAAATCCGCAGTACAAGGTCACCGGACCCGACTCCAGACGGGCCCCCAGTTCGGCGGCATCCGTGCAGTCCGCCAACAAACCCCGCCACCGCAGTTCTTCCAGAATCCGAGTTGCCATGAATGGTGGGAAGCTACCCGGTGGCAAAGCCGGGCGGGAGTTCGAAGTTTTGGGCCCGCCCTTTCGGTCGCGCACGCTTTCGCCCAGAAAAGGGTTGCGGCAGGCCGGGTGATTCGTGGGAAGTCTCGTTGGTGTCGCACGTCCCGGTATCCCCCGCATCTCCTGCATCCTGCGTGTCCGGGGAGGGCGATGTGGCAGCCGTCCCGGCGGGGTGTTCTGGTTTCCCGTCTTCATTCCTCCAACGCTTGGAGGGCCGGCGATCGGGCGGATTATCGGAGGTGGCGTGGTGTTTGAAGCTGCAGCTTGGCTTTTGGGGGCTATTCGGGCTGGGCAACCTTCCGTTAGCCGTGCCCATCTTCGGAACTTTGGGCGGAGCGTTCGCTTTTGCGGCGAGTCGGGCCGTATTCGGCTTGTTGACCACCAGCCTGGTGATGCCGCTTTTCCGATGGGTGAGAACCAGTCCCCGCTCGCCGGTTTTGCGCGTCACGGTGGTCCTTGGAATCATTTCTTTGCTGGTGGTCGGCGACATCTTCCTCAGCAAATCCGCGGCACCCCGGTTCGGTTTGACGGAGGCAAATCACCCGATCCAGTTGTTGCGTCCTGGCGCGCCGTTTTTGCGCGTCCTGATCTATGGGACGTGGACGGTTGCCTACTTTGGATTCTTTGAACTCGCGAAACGGAGGTGGGCCAGGGAGTGCGCAGCTTTGATCGAGCGGGAGGATCGTCTGGCCGAAGCCAGGCGCCTGACGGCACAGCTCAACCCGCACTTTCTACTCAACTCGCTCAATGCCGTCCTGGCGGAAAAGAACAATCCGGAGCGGGTGGAGGCCATCACGCAGTCGCTGGCCGACTTCCTGGTCTTCTCCCTGCGCCAGGGCAGCGGTCTGGCGCCTCTCGGAACTGAGCTCAAAGCCTTGGAAAGCTACCTCGCGGTGGAGAAAATCCGCTTCGAGGAGCGTTTGGAATACGGGATCGCGGCGGATGAGGCCGCTCGCGCCGCGGCAGTGCCCACGGCGCTCGTGCTGCCCTTGTTGGAGAATGCCATCAAGTACGGCCAGGCCACGAGCCCGGTGCTGCTGCGCCTGGAAGTCTTCGCCCGGCTCGACCAGGACATCCTGGTGATCGAGGTGGCCAACTCCGGCACCTGGCTCGAAAAGGGAGCTTTGAGCGGCGAAGGCATCGGCCTGGCCAACCTCCAGCGGCGCCTGGAGCTCTTCTACCATGGGCTGGCCCGGCTCGAACGATTGACCCACTCGGCCGGGGAGGTGCGCCTGCGCATCACCCTGCCTACCTCCAGCACGCCCTTGCTGACATGATTCGAGTGATCCTGGTGGATGATGAACGGTTGGCCCGCAAGCGCCTCACCGAACTCCTTTCGTGCCACCCGCGCATCGAGATCGTGGGCGAGGCAAGCGATGTGGAATCGGCCGCCCGACTGGTCCGCGCGACCCGTCCCGATGTCGTATTTCTGGATATCCAGATGCCACCGCATGATGGTTTCCAACTGATCCCGTTGCTGCCGCTGGACACCCGGGTCATCTTCGTCACGGCGCACGATTCCAACGCTCTGCAGGCCTTCGATGCCGGGGCTCTGGACTATTTGGTGAAGCCCGTCTCGCCCCCCCGACTGGCCACGGCCATTTCCCGCCTTGCCCAGTCGCACCGTGCCCCGTGCGAAGAGATCCTGCTCGGAACCCATGGCGATTGGGTCAAGGTGCCGCTGAACGCGATTGCCGCGATCCAAGGCAATGCGGACTACACTACGGTCCATGTCGCCCGTTCCGAGGCCCGACTCGTTCAACGCACGATGAAGGAGTGGCGGGACATCCTGCCCCCCGCGTTCCTGACCCTCTCGCGTTCCCTGATTGTGAATCGCGCGAGCCTCTGCGGCATGAAGGTGAAAAACAGGGACACCACCGAGTTGGCGCTCAAGGACTGCCCAAACAAGATCGTGGTCGGCCGGGTCGCCCTCCTGGCCTTGCGGCGACATCTCAATTCCGGGTAGCCCGAAGCGAAAGAAGCCGTCCCTGCAAGGTGGCCGGCATTATTCAAAGGGTGAGAGTCCGCCGTGAAAGCGGTCAGACTGCCGGTTTCGTCGATTTTAAAGCCCGATTCACCGGGACTGCTTGCCCCGTTCAAGCAGAACAGGTGTTTCCTTGCGCATGAGCACTCTTTGCCCAGCCCTCCGGCTCGGCCCCATGGCAGTTTCAGGAGCCTCCCGCCAAAAGCAGATCCCCATCGGATTCCACCTCACCGCGCTTTGGGCCGCGATCTTGTGCCTTTGCAATTTCAGCGTGCTGCAAGGCCAAACCGATGGCCGATGGCACCAAAGCATCGGCACGGAAAACCTGAACATGCAGGCCTTGATCTTCGAAGGCGGACGCACCTTCGCCGGGGGAGCCACGGGCTCATACCTTTCCACCAACAGTGCGGTGGACTTCGCGCTCTCGAACACCGGCAATGACAGCAGCGGTCCCACCCGAGGTTTCGCCTCCCATTCCAACTTCCTTTTCACCTGCACCAGTCAGGGCGTCTTCCGGAGTGCGGACCATGGCGTGACCTGGTCGCAGAAGAACTCAGGGCTCACCGACCTGCGGGGCAGCGGCATCCACTACCTCGCCCCCTACCTGATCGTAGTCGCACCGACGGGAGTCTTCCGCTCCGGGAACGACGGCGACAACTGGGAGGCGGCAGGCCTGGCCGGGACGGATATCCGGTGCGTGACGTCCATCGGCGCGACGCTGTTTGTTGGCGCCAACGCCGCCGCCAGCAGTGTCTACAGGAGCACCGACCATGGCGTGAACTGGACCGCGGCGAACACCGGTCTGAACACGACTTCCGTGCGGGCGATCGAGCGCAAGGGCACCACCTTGTTTGCAGCGGGTGCCGTCGGAACGGGAGTTTTCCGCTCCCTCGACCTTGGGGTGAGCTGGACACTCCTCTCGACTGCGACGGGACTTCCCAGCAGTTCCTATCGCGGCTTTGCCTCCGACGATTTCTTCATCTTCGCCGGATCGTTTGGCGGAGGCGTCTACTACTCCGCCGACAATGGGGATACCTGGACGGCGATCAACGCAGGCCTGCCCGACCTCACGATCTTCGATCTGGAATTGAACGCCTCCATGCTCGTCGCCGCCACCAACACCAAGGGAGTCTTTCGATTCGCCCTGTCCAACCTGCCGCGCCTGCCCGCAAGGATCACCTCCACCGCCTTGACCCCGGAAGGCTTCAGCATCACCTATTCCGCCCAGACGGGCGCGGCCGGCGTGCTGGAGTATTCGGACTCACTCGATGGCGGTTGGAACGAACTCCAGACCATGACTGGCACCGGATCGCCGGCGGGCGTGACCGACATCTCAACGCCCCTTCCTTCGAAGCGGTTTTATCAGATCCGGACGCAGTAGCAGCCCGGTTCGGGCCGGTATTCATCGAGTCTTTGGGCCTCGGCAGGCCCTCCGGCTTCAGTTACAACGGATGGAACGCCACCTTTAGCGACAGCGGTGCGGGCGGAGACGTCCATCGAGTTCATTGGCGGGGCCGGCAACGGCGACTGGCGGCTGAACCTGGCGGACCCCGCCGCCGGAGGCACCATGGAGCTCGTCGGTTGGAACCTGACCCTGGTCGGTGAGAACACTCTCAGTACGGCTCCCGAAGCCGGAACCTGGGCCTCCGGGTTGGGTCTGGCGGCGCTGGCCGCCGGCGCCTGGTGGCGTGCCCGGTTCACGGCGCGCCAACGCGAAGTTGGCCGCAAGTAAGCAGTCCGAGCGTCCAGCGGCGGTCCCGGGATGCGCCCAACCGCAAGCCCATGCCTTGCACCGGCACGTCTCTTCATCCAGTTTTCCGACGGATGAATTCAAACGGGACACCGGTGGAA
>CAMCFL010000150.1 GCA_945873715.1 Akkermansia muciniphila | reverse complement strand
GGATCCGCACAATCAGCCGGATCGGACTCGTCAGACCCTCCAGTTGGTAGTGCGGCCGGACGTGCAGGTAGAGGATCCACATGCCGTTCAGTTCCGGGGTCTCCACCACCACGACCTGTCCGGAGGCGAGGGGGAAGCGTGCCTTGGATTCCTCGGAGGCCCGCGTGCTGCCCACGTATTGCTGGATCCAGGGATTGAGGAAGCCTTCCCATTCTTCCTTCCGCGAGAAGCGTCCGGCATTCAGTCGGACGAGCACCATCAGGTGATGGGCAAACCGACAGCACGGCAGCAGATAGGGAAAGGTGGCCGCCAACCGGGCATTGACCGTCGCCTCATCGCTGTCGCCGATCAGGGGTTCATGAAGCGATCGGACGCCCTGGAACACGGCGACACTGGATCCCTCGGAGTGACCGAGCGGGATGAGTCCGCACTCCAGAAGCCCGGTCTCGGTGCGATCCAGCAGGGCGGCTTCGGTCGTCCGTTCCAGAAGCCCGCCGTGGGCGTCGGTCGGGAAGGTATCGCAGGCCAACCCTTCCACCAACCCACCGGACTCATGACCGCGGATGCGCGCCGTCCAACCAAAGTCCTTGAAAGCCCGGGTGACGCGGGTGGCCAGGGCGTAGGCCGCGTTGGACCAGACATAGTTCGAGGGATCCCCGTTCGCCGTGTCTTCCTCGAACTCGAATTCATCGACGGGATTCTTGTCCGCCCCATAGGGAATCCGGGACAAGAAGCGCGGCACGGTGAGTCCCACGTAGCGGGCTGCCTCGGACTTGCGGAACGCCCGCCACGCGGCGTACCCGGGGCCATCGTAAAGCCGGGCCAACTCCCGCGGCTCATTCACTCGGCTCCAGGATTCCAATCCCAGGACGGACGGAGCCGCCGCTGTGAGGAACGGGGCGTGAACGGCCAGGGCGATCTGCGCGAGGGCTGTCAGCAAGGGGAGATCCGCGTCCGAGTGGTCGAAGGCATAGTCGCCCACCAACACGGCGAACGGTTGGGGTCTCGCCTTGTGGAAAGGTTCCACGCAGACCTTCACCGACAGGGCCGCCGGTTCCCCGCCCTCCACCGCCGGCACCAGATGGGAGCGAAGCTCCGCCTTCGTGGCATTGAACACGGCGATCCGGAGCACCTCGTCGGTCTCGGTGTTGAAAACCAGATGACGGAGCCCGCGCCACGTCCCTTCCAGCGTGCGAAAGGCGTCGTGATGCAGGACCAGGTTCACCAGACCGGAGAGCCTGCGATCCAGTTCGGTGACCAGTGCCGAGATGGTTTTCAGGGATTCGCTGCTGACCAGCGACGACTGCCCGAGGGCCGCTGCGCACAGGCTGGCCACGGACTGGGCGACCACCGGCTTTCGCAGGACCGGATTCAGCGGGGTGACTCCCTTGCCCAACAGTCCGGCGAACGCGTCCGCTTCCTGCGGACCGCCGGCAACCGGGTGGGTCGTGGAGGGCACGCTGGTCGAGGCCGCCGCCATGGTCTTCTGCACCTCGGGATCCTGGAGGATCTCGGCCAGCCTCTTCGCCGGGCCCTCCTTTCCGCCTGCGGAACCCAGCTTCGAAACCTCGGTCCGGATGGACATCAACCGCTGGAGCGGGGCCACCTGTCGGACGATCGCCGCGGGCGAGAAGTCGTCGAGGGATTCAAAGCCCAGCTCGATCGCGAGTGTTCCCTCCCCCGAAAGCGTGTTCGTCACCTCGAAGGACAGCCGCGGCTTCGCTGCCTTGAGCACCTCGTCGAAGTTGTCGACATCGACCTCGACGAACCTTCGGACAGCCAGCGCCGGGAGCGCCGTCGACGGCATGCCGCTCAGGTCGGCCAGAACGCCCACCACGAAGGGAAGTTCGGTCACGCCGCGCGATCCGGCGGCCGCCGGCCCAATGCTCATGGCGGGTGCTGTCTGGCGTGCCGTCGTCGCGTGGCCGATGAAGCTCTGGAAGTCTTGGGACATGGTGTGAGGGGGATGGAGTGGTGGGAACCAACACCGCCGAATCCAGATCCCATCTTCGGATCCAGATCCGGAAGAGGTGCTGATTCAGCGATCGATTGCGGTAGTGACGACGTCCCCGATCCACCCCGGTCGCGTCCAGCCCATTGAACGGCGGGGGAGCATCTTGAGTTTGTTGTCACGAATGTAGGCCCGCTGCCCTCAGCGGGCGCTTTCACATCGCCGCCTGAGGGCAGGCGGCCTACATCCCTGACAAACTCAAGATGCGCCCGGCGAGACGGGGAGCAGTTGGAAACTGCCCCACGAACGGAGAGCCGATTCCCGCGTTCGTGGCCGCGGGGCGGCGTGGGAGAGGAGCCCACGGCGGGAGCCGTGGGATTCCCGGGGCAGCCCTGGAATCCAAGACGAAGCCTCTGTGAACCGCGATCACACTTTGCAAAGTGTGATCCCGGTCGATGTCTCGCACGACCGTTGACGGCCAGCCTTACACAATGGGGTCGCGTCTATATTGTTGACATTTCGGGACGTGAACCCGGGGCGAGATCCAAATAGTAAACAAGATGGATCCGACCCCATTGTTCCTCACGGTGATGCGGGCGTTGTCCAGGGCGCGGCGTTTCGACGTAGCGATTCCCGAGGGGTCCCGGTTGCTGAGTCTGG
Organism: Akkermansia muciniphila; assembly: GCA_945873715.1. Taxonomy (GTDB): domain Bacteria; phylum Verrucomicrobiota; class Verrucomicrobiia; order Limisphaerales; family UBA9464; genus UBA6176. The sequence goes on along the minus strand of CAMCFL010000150.1, from coordinate 4,659 downwards.
TGGCGATGGACCCCGGGGACGGTTCACGCGAGAGCTTGGCGGACTGGGTCAACGCGGTGTTCGTGACAGAGAAGCAGGAGCGAAGAAGAGAGGCGGGCGAGGACGCCCGCGGTCCTTGGATTGGTCCCGGGGGGTCGCCTTCAACTGCCCGACTGCGGGCCGACGGTTTGTTCGGGGGCCTCGACGGGGATCACCAGCGTGAAGGTGGACCCGATGGCGTGCTGGCTTTCCACGGTGAGCGTTCCGCCCATCATCTCGGCGAACTGCCGGGAAAGCGCGAGGCCCAGTCCGGTACCACCAAACTTCTTGGCGGTGTCGGCTTCCGCCTGGCTGAACGCGCGGAACAACCGGGTCAACTGCTCGGGGCTCATGCCCATTCCGGTGTCGATCACCTGGAAGACGAGTTGGGTTGCCGCGGGATCGGTGGCGATGCCGGTGATGGGGCGGGAACCCCGCGAGGCCGACAGGCGGATCACGCCTTTCTGGGTGAATTTGGCGGCATTCGACAGCAGGTTGAAAAGGATCTGGCGCAACCGGGTTTGGTCGGTCCGGGCGCGGCCCAGATTCGAAGGGCAGTCGAGTTCGAGCCGGTTGCCATTGCGCGTGAAGAGGGGAAGGACGGTCGCCTCGACTTCGCGAATGACGGGGGCGACCTCGAACTCCTCGACGAACAGCGTCATCTTGCCAGCTTCGATCTTGGAAAAGTCGAGGAGGTCATTGACGAGGGAGAGCTGATGGCGGGCCGCGGAGTTGATGCGCTGGAGATCGGGGACGAGTGCCCCTTGGTTGGCGTCTTCGAGTTCCTCCTGAACCAGTTCGCTGTAGCCGATGATGGCATTCAGGGGAGTGCGCAGTTCGTGCGACATGCTGGCGAGGAAAAGGGACTTGGCCTTGTTCGCCGTCTCGGCGGCTTCCCGTGCCTTGCGTTCCTCCTCCAGCACCCGTTCCTGGAGTCGGCGTGCCTCCCGACGATTCCGCAGGAAGAGCACTCCGCCATAGACGCCCCAGCCCAGCAATCCGGCATGCAACCCCAGCAGCGGCACCATGATGGCAGGGTTGCGGAACCAAGGTGAACGCACCTCGAAGGTCAGGGTCTGCGGAGCGGAACGGTTCAGGTTCCGATCGATGAACTGCACCGCCAACGTGTAGAGGCCCGCGCGGTTGGTGGACCATTCCACCTCGGATCCCGGCTCCGGCTCACTCCAGCCGACATCCGCCTTCAACGCGGGGGCCGAGAGGGAGCCTCCGGTCACCTGCCAGCGGAACATCCGGTTCTCCGGCGACGTCCGGAACTCGGTGAGTTGCCACCGGAACGACGACGGTGCCTCGGTCGACACGACCGGGGGACGGTCTTCCCGGCCTTCGTTGGGGCTTCCCCGCAGGGCGAGTCGGGGAACCGGGGGAACTTCAATCCAGCGCCGATGCCGGGCCACGCCCCGATCCGTGCCGAACCACACCGCGCCATCCGATCCTTCCACCACCGTGTGGACTTCGTTGGCGGGAAGTCCGTCCCGGTCGTCGAGGTTCGACCAGGCCAATCCATCGGAGAAGCGGACGCCGGACTTGCGTGCAACCCAGAGCAACCCCCGCGAATCCTCGTACAGCTCGTGGATCTCCTCGCCGGCGGCCTGTCGTCGCCGGTTGAACCGGGAGATGCCGTTGGTCGTGAAGCGACTCAATCCGGTGGCACCGCCCATCCACACCGCGCCAGCTCGGTCGCTGGTCAAGGCCATCCCGTAGTCGTCGGTCAGGCCATCCCGCACCCGCAGGTGGGTCCGTTGCTCGCGGACCGAACGCCCGTCTCCAGGTCCGGGATGGATGCGCACGATCCCACCTCCCCCATTCAACCCGAGCCAGACCTCATTGGACGACAGGCAGAGGATGCTGACCACGCCCTGGTAGGCTCCATCGCCGACTGTCTCGACGCTGGCCGCCTTCCGGGGATCGATCCACCGGAGCAATTCCCCGCCGAAGGTCCCGGCAGCAATCGTGCCGTCCGGGGCCACGTCCACGCAGACGATGTTCCTGACGGTCGCCTCCGGTGCGCCCAGCGGGGTGTAACGCGCGCCATCGAACCATCCGATCCCCGAGGTGGTGACCACGCAGATCGTGCCGTCCTTGCGCGCCGCCACATCCCGGATCTCGTTTACGGGAAGCCCTTCTTTCGTCGTGTAATTGCGAAAGGAAACGCCATCCCAGCGCGACAACCCGCGGTCGGTGGCGAACCACAGGTGACCGTCCGATCCGCGGGCGGAGGAACGGATGGCGTTGGACACCAGGCCATCGGCGGTGGTGTAGGTGACGGTGGTGTCGGGATCATGCCGGGTCAGCCCGGCCTGGGTGGCGAACCAGAGGATGCCGTGCGGATCACGGTGGATCACGGAGACATGGTTGTCGGCCAGTCCATCATCCCGCGTGTAGCGGAGGAAGCTGGTGCCATCGAAACGCGATACCCCGTTGAGCGTCGCCATCCAGACGGTGCCATCGGGAGCGAACTCCACCGACCACACCACGTTGTCGGCGAGGCCGTCCGCGGTCGTCCAGTTGCGAAGGGACGGCCCGTTGGTCACCGCGGGATCGTGACGCCAGACGCCCCGGCCCCACGAGCCGAACCAGATGCTGCCGTCCGGTGCGACCTTGGGCGAATCGGCGACGAACGGATCGATCCCGGCCGCGAGGGTGACATTGACGAAGCGGTTGCCGTCAAAGGAGACCAACCCTTCGTCGGTCGCGCACCAGAGCCGGCCGTCGGCCCCGCTGGCGATCTTGTAAACCTCTTCGGCAGGGAAGCCACTGGTCTCGGAATGGTGGACGACTCCGGCTCCGGAGAGGGAATAGAGCCCGGGTCCACCCGCCCAGATGCGACCCTGTCGATCGGCATGAACCGCGTGAAGGGCCGCGGGCATCAGCCCATCCGGGGTGCCTGGGATGAATCGGTCTCCGGCCAGTTGGCTCAGTCCGCCATTCTCGGAGGCAATCCACAGGATCCCTTTCGGATCTCGGGTGATGCTGGCGATGTCGTTTCCGGCAAGGCCGTCCTCCGTCGAATAACTCCGCATCAACGTCCCATCGAATCGCGACAGGCCATTGCGGGTTCCGATCCACAGGATGCCATCCGGATCCTGGTGCAGGGTGCGGACCCCGAGGCTGGGGAGACCCTCGTGGCTGTTGAACGTCCGCCAGGTCCCCTTCTTGAACGGGGCAATCCGAAAATCCACGTTGGTCACGCTCTGGCCATCGGCCACGTGCAGTGCCCCAAATGACTCGTGGTGCAGCAGACGTCCCGGAGCATGGATGCGGATCCCGTAGGTCCCCGGCCGGAGATGGGTGAATTGGTAGCGCCCCAGCGGATCGGTCATCGAGGTGGCCTCGGCCGTGGTCGGTTGCACCGGCAGCGGTCCGGCGGGGGTCCGGGGAGACCCCAAGCGGACGGCCTGGACGACCACGGATCCCTGGGGGGTGACATCGAGTGCGGTGACCCGGCCTGATACCCGGCTGACCGGGCCGAGGCGCAGGTCTACCCGGCGGCCGCCAATGGATTCCACGGTGACGTTGGTCCGCCAGCTTCCCTGGGCCGATCGTTCCGCCTGGAGGTCGAGCTGCGACTCCGCCGGCAGCAGGTGGATCCGGTAAGCTCCCTTCGGATCGGTGATGGCGCTGCGCAGGAGGTGGCCTTCCCGGAAGACGCGGACATTGGCTCCCGCCACCGCTTCGCCACCGGGTCCCGACACGGTCCCGTGCAGGAAGGACTGGTGCAGGGGGCCGGTCGTCGCGGGATGGGGTGCCAACCGCGTGCGTGCGGTGCCCATCAACCGACCGTGCTGCCCCTGCTTCGAGGCATCCCGGGACGTGCCATCGTCGAAGTGCCACCACCCCACCAACCCGGCTTCATCCCCGCGGATGCCGGAGCGAAGGGAACGCCGGATTTGGTCTTCACCCCGCTCATGGTCCCACACCGCAAAGTCGTCGATCTGCGCGACGGCATCGGGCTGATCCATCAGGTCGCCCTCGGACCAGTTGCTGCGTCCGAGGCGATTCCGCGAACCATCACCAACGGAGCTGAAGCTGCCGGGGTACGGGTCGGAACCGATGAGCTGGCCATTGAGGTAAAGGCGCATCCCGCCCGGACCGGAAACCGCTGCGACATGGCACCAGCGCTGGGTGGCGACGACCCCGGCCACCGTAATGGTATGAACCTTCTGCTCCGCATCCCAGATCTCGAAGCGCAGGTCGGGTTGATGATCCACCGTGCCGACCGCCATGGCCTGGGATTCCTTTCCGAAGTCGAAGAGTCGGCCCCGGGCGAGACGATCGAACCGGACCCAGGCCTCGACGGTGGCGGCCGTCAGCCGATTGAAGCGGTCGGCAGGGAGTTCCAGGAAGCCGGGGGTTCCACCGAGATCCAGGACCTGGTTGGCCGATGGGGTCGGATCCTGGGCGTGGACGGGCGAGGGAAAGGTCAGGCAAAAGCCGAGGAACCACAGCCAACCGATCCAACCGCAGGCGAACGCGGAGGTTGAGCGGAGCAGCGCCCGTCGGGACGGGGCATCGGAATGGTTTAGGGACACAGGCATGCAACGATCCGCGGCGGAGCAGGCACTTTGAGGTCCGCAGAACCGAACGTCTTTGTAGGTCGGTTGAGCCGGTGAAGTCGAGCCC
>CAMCFL010000149.1 GCA_945873715.1 Akkermansia muciniphila | reverse complement strand
AGGAGACTCGCCACGTCGACACCTACCCGTAGGAGACGAGGTCACGAGACTCTCTTCCATCGGGCGAGGGACGTGCGTGGACCGGGGTACGTCCGAAAGCAATTCAGAGTCTCCTGACGTCGACTCCTACGGGGCGCCAACGGAAGCAGGCGCATTTTGGGAGTGGCGGGGATCGTGGATGGGCCGAGGTACGTCCCCATGGAGTGAGGAGTTCCCCCCCCAACCCGTAGGAGACGAGGTCACGAGACTCACTCCAATCGGGCGAGGAACGTGCGTGGACCGGGGTGCGTCCGAGAGCAAGTCAGAGTCTCCTCACGTCGACTCCTACGGGCCCATTTGTCGAACTCGCAGCGACCGTTCCTCCGCAGCGGGCGAGGACGCCCGCGGTCCCAGGAGAGTCCCTGCACGGCTCCGGCCACTGGCAACTGGCCTCTGGGAACTCCCCCCCCTCAGTACACACCCTCGACGATGTTCTTCTCCATCGCACCGAAAGGACGGACGTCACCCACGCCATCCCAGGCGTAGGGCGGGCGCGGGGCGCGGCGGATGGCCTCATCGCGTTCCAGGAACCGGGGCATGAAGAACTCCTGGGTGAGCGTGGTGAGCTCGACCCGGCCGAAGGTGTCGTAGGGGACCGTTTCGTCGGTCTTCGTCGGGTTGACGACCCGGAGGATGGCCCGGGGCTGGGGTGCGTAATAGGTGACGGAGAACTGATCCTCCGGCAGGAGCGGCACGCTGGCGGCCAGGCCCATGAGGGTGTTGCCGTAAGTGGGATAAAATCCGATGCGACCTTCGAGGAGTTCCTCGACGAGATAGCGGACTTCCTGGGGCTTCATGGAGGTGCCACCGCAGAAGACGCCGCGGATGCCGGCATCCCAGAGATTGACCTTCTCGGCCAGGGCCTCGAGGAGCTTGGGAGTGGTGAAGAGCCCGCTGACCTTGCGGTGCTTGAGGATGGTGACGGCCTGGTCCACCACGTGAACCATGTAATCCTTGGCTTCCTGGTATTTCTTGGCGGCAAGGACCTTCTTCACCCAGCGGGGATCGAGGTCGATGAAGTAGCAGGAGCTGCCGCGGACATGGGCGAGATGCTCGATGGCCAGACGAAGGCGACGGGGCCCGGTGGGGCCCATCATCAGCCAGGCGCCGCCACGGGGGAAATGGGCGTCGCTGATCTTCTCGCTGAACTCGGAGTAATCGACCTTGTAGTCGTTCCAACCGATGCGCTGCTTGGGCATGCCGGTGGTGCCACCGGTTTCAAAGATGTTGAAGGGTTTGCCCTTGAACGCGGCGGGAACCCAGCTCTCCGGTTGGAGATCGCGCAGGAATTCGTCCTGGAAATGCGGGAACTTCAGGAGGTCTTCGACGGAATTCACTTCCTTACGCGGATCGAAGTTCTTCGAAGCCCAATCCAACCAGAAGGGACAGCCCGTCTCGGGGCTGAAATGCCACTGGATGATTTCGCGGAGATGGGTCTCAAGCTGGGCCTTGGCAGCCGCAACGTTTTCTGCGGGGACAGTCGGGATCGGCATAGTCAGTTTCTCTTGGGATCTCAGATCTAGGAACGGATCGGGCGACGTTACTTCTTCACCTCGATGACGCCGGGGGGCTTCTCCACGGCAGTAGGGGTTGCTCCGGCGGCGATGGCGAACAGGTGGGTCTGGCTTCCCACATACATGGTGCCATTGGCCACGATCGGGGTGCTGTAAACCGGGGCACCGAGATTGGTCTCACTGATGACCTTGAGCTTCCGATCCACCTTGAGCACCACGAAATCACCGTCTTCATCCCCGACATAGACCTTGCCGTCGGCCACGAAGGTCGATCCCCACATGTGGGCCTTCATGTCATAGATCCATTGGAGCTTGCCCGTCTCGGCGTCCAGGCAGTGCACGTACCCCGAGAAATCCGCGATGAAGAGCAGTCCGGTGGCCGGATCAATCGAGCAGGTGGAGATGGAACGCTTGATCCCCTTGTAATCCCAGAGGACGGCCGTCTTCGTCACATCCCCGGTCCTGGTCGGATCCAGACATACCAGCCGGCCAATTCCTTCGCCGTGCTCGGGGTCCTGACCGGAGGCGACATAGATGCGATTCTTGTAGAAGACCGGCGTCGAGTTGATCTCGCTGGGGCCCTCGGCGGCCGGATACTTGAAGGGCTTTCCGTCCTTCGCCTTGTACTCGGGCGGGTTGATGTCCAGCCACCAGAGCTTTCGGAGGTAGTTGTTTTCCGCGTCCTCGGTCAGGCCGGGATCGACCCCGGGCAGCACGGGAACAATGGCCGCGCCCGTTCCCTTCTGGGGTTTTGCGTCGAAGGCGTAGGCCACTCCGTCACCGCCACCGAAGAAGATCTGCCACTTGCCGTTCACCTTGCCAGCGGAAGGCGAGGTCCATTGACCGTGGAAGATGCGGGGACCCACTCCGGCGTTGTCCTCGCCCATGAGCTTGCCGGTCTCGGGATCCAACGCGATGAAGCTCGGCGAGTTGGGAGAGGGGATGTTGACGTGGGTCCAGTCCTGTCCGTTCGAGGTGCAGACGTAGAGGAGACCGTCCACCAGGATGACCGAGGAATTGGAGGCGTTGTGGGGGAAAACGCCGAGTTCATCCATCATGTCGTAGCGCCAGAGGATGTCGGCATCCTGGGGCCCGAGCTCGACCGGGGCCCCTTCCTTGGGCGTGTCCTTGGACATATAGGCCGCCTCGGTCTTGAAGTCGCCGTCGTTGCCGTTCTTCTGACCTTCGGTATCGAGGCACAGGACTTCGCAGCGGGAGGTGACGACATAGAGCCGGTTGCCCACGACGAGCGGCGAGGCCAACAGGCCAAGGCTTTCCCAGTCGTTGACCTTGCCGGACTTCAACTTGGGCACCACCAACTGCCACAGGTAGGCCCCGGTCTTCTCATCAAACGCCAGAAGGATCGAACGATCCCCGACATGCCGCTTGTCGCGGGGCGATTCATTGTTGGTTCCGACGAAGACCTTGCCGGCGGAAACCACCGGGTTGCCGTAGGACTGTGAACCGAGTTTCACGGCCCACTTCACGTTCTTGGTGGTGGCCAGGTCGATCTCTTCGGTCCCGGACTTCAGCTTGCCGGGGTCAAAGGTCTCGGGAAGACCCTTGGCGGCCGAGTACATGTTGCGGCCGGGGTCGTTGCCGCCCCACTGGGGCCAATCTTCGGCGCGGGACACGACACCGGTGGCGAGCAAGGCCACGGTCAGGAGAGGATTCAATTTCATCGGGATACCAGAGCTGGGAGGTGCGAACCTGCGGTTCAGTTCAAAGTGACGGTGATGTTGTCGATGGCAACCCGTTGTTCCTGCGGTGAGAAGCCAAACAGACCCGGGGAACCATTCCTGTGCCCGTTCTTGTGGGTGAAGGTGATCAGCCAATCCGTCGGTTCGGGTTCACCTTTCTTCCAGGCCTTGCCCAGGACGACGGCGGACCCATCCGGCTGCATGTCCACCCGCGACTTCAGCGTGTACCACGTATTCGGGGCCCACTTGAAGGGTTTGCTGGTCTTGATGCGCTCCTGGTTGGAGTTGATCTCGATCTCCTTGGAATTGCCCTTGAGGATGACCGCATAGCGCTGGTTGATGATGCCCACCTCCGACATCTTGCGCGCGTTGCCTTCGCTGAGAACGTCCGCCTGAATGGTATAATTCGACAGCGTCGGAAAGCCGAAGAAGACCTGCCCGCGCTGGAACAGCTTGTTCTCGATGGTCTTCACCAGCGCCTGATTGGTCGCCGCGCCGTCCATCTCCTTGGAACGGACCTCAAACCGGAACCGCGCCGAGTTCCATGACAACGGCGGATAGGCGAAGTCCGTGGGGATTTCGACCGTGTTCGTCGTCTTGTTGGTGAGCGCGAATTGCTGGAAGTCGAACTTCAGCGGAGGTGCCGGCAGGATCCGGCCCTTCACGAACCCGACCATCTCCGTGCCATCGGCCCGTTGGTAGGTACACTTGAACTGCCCGGCACTGGCTGCCGGTGCCGGGGTGGCAACCATGTTGCCCAGCGCATCAAACGTGGCGTTGGCAAAAGCCCGCACCAAGGCGGTCGGCGGAACATAGGCCTCCCACTTCAACCGCCTGGGATCCACTGGCTCGTCCGTCACAAAGCCATTGGCATCCAATGCCCGGATCCGGAACGACTGGGTCTGGCCCGGTCGCAGCAGGAACTCGTAGGGAACGACCTGCAACTGCGTCGCCTTGCCCGCCTTTGGCCATGCCTTCACCACGACCGGCGCGGGCGCATCCGCCACCTTGCCAAACGCGAACAGCTTCTTGTCGGTCTGGACATAGATCCGCCCGGCATAACCCACCGGCGATCCGAAGCAACGTCCCGTCAACTGCGTGCGACTCACTTCCTCGGCTCCATCATCGGTCGGCTTCAACACCACCAGGTCACCGTTGGCCACACTGTCGGCATCGGTGCTCGCGGCGCTGTTGGCGTCCTTCATCGTCACATACATGGCGATATAGAGCAGACCATCGGCATAAAAGGGCGTGCTCTGACGTTGTTCGATGCCGATCTTTTTCTTCCAGAGCACTTTCCCGGAGGAGGCATCCACGGCGCACAGTTCACCCGTGCCGTTCACTTCATAGATGCGGTTGCCCACCGCGATCGGCGAACTCGCCAGAGATCCCACGCCGTTGCGCCACACCTCAAAGGTCTTCGGAGGGAATACATGCGGAATGATGGAGTTGGTCGGCTTGACCTCGTCCGGCCGGGGAATCCGGAAGGCCGCCATGCGCCCGATCTCGGACGAATCGAGATTCTCGGATTCGTGGGTGGCGATCAGGTTGTCGCCTTGGCGGACCAGGGAGGCGTTGATCCCTCCCTTGGCACCGGCCTTGGCGAACGAGAAGCGCCACAGGGGTTCTCCCGTCCGGGCATTCAACGCCAGCAGGGAGCTGTCGCCCCCCGCGCTGTACAGCACGCGCTTGCCGCCCCAGAGGTCGAAGTAGGGATTCGAAAAGGTGTTGTCCTGCGGACGATCCCCAGGTGCCGAACTCCAGACCAGATCCCCGGTGATCTTGTCGAAGGCATAGAACCGGTCACCGGCCGCACCGTGCGCCCCCCACGAACTGGTGATGCCGCGGGTGATCACCAGTTCCCGTTCCACCGCCGGGGTCGCCGTCCGTGAATTGGGAAAGGTCAGCCGCCCAAACTCCTCCATCATCGAGTGCCGCCAAAGAAGTTTCCCCTCCGGACTCAGCGCACAAAGCAGGCCCTGGGTGAACTGCACGTACACATTGCCCGTCTCGGGATCCACCGTCGGGGACGACGTCGCGTAGCGCAGGTAGATGGTGTCCGAAAGGAAGTCCGATTCGCGGTGTTCCCAGATCAGCTTGCCGGTGGCCGCATCGAAACAGCGCACCGCCTCCTGCAACTCCGCACCTTCACCGAGGTAGCCATTGATATAGAGGCGGCCGTCGGCGATGACCGGGGTGCTCTGCCCGGGAAATTCCTGCGACCAGAGCGGCTTCGTCCCGTCAATCCGGGTGGGAAGCCCCTTTTCCGCCGAGACCGAGTCATGCAGTGGACCGCGCCAGTTCAGCCATCCGTTGACCGGTCCGGCCTGAGCGAGAAACGAGCCGAGCACGAGAGGCCAGGTGCCGCGAAGGAGAGAGGAGAGGTTCATGGCAGAATCGCCCGAGGCGCTGGTGAGGAAGATGGCGAGAGCCCGATGGACAGGCAAACATTTAGTACGGGTGCGTACGATCTGGCGCGCACCTTGGCTCTCTCCCCGCCCGGAAAGGATGGCACCCACGAATCCACGTTCCCGCTGGGTTGAGACAGCATGAACTGGGCTGGGGAGGCGAATTCACCGCCGAGAACGCAGGGACCGCAGAGTCCCGAAGAAAGCGGCTGGTCTGCCTTGCGGTGGCTCTGCGTCCTCCGCGTCTCTGCGGTTCACTTTGTCGGAAGGCTCAAACGAAAGGAACCGGGGACAGCAGGCCCGACGACGATCCAAGGTTCGCCTCTTCTCGCCAGTTGGGATCTGCGGATGGATCCACGACCAGCCCCAGATCCATCGGCTCCGGGAGGCACGATTCCTTGACCGCCGTCACCTGCTTGGCGCGCTCGAAGAGCTCATCGGGAATCTGGACTTGCTTCTCGAGCATCCTGGGAGATTCCCATCATGGCAATTCGATGCAAGCCGCGGATCATCCATGAGCCGGAGTTGAGCGCATCTTGAGTCATGGATGCAGGCCGCCTGCCCTCAGGCGGCGATGTGAAAGCGCCCGCTGAGGGCAGCGGGCCTACAGCGACCACCAACTCAAGATGCACCCGAAGCTTCGGATCCGCCGTGGTTTGTACTGAATCCCCCGCCGCTTGATGCGACGCTTGCGGGGTTGTCTTCGACCTCCATTTCGACGGATCCGGGTTCGGCCCCGGAGGAGATCCTCCATCAACGGCCGACCTGCCACCGCTGCCGACGTCCGCTGTCGGCCTGTTGGTGCACGGAACTGACGCCCCTTGAAACTCGGACGCGCGTGGTCTTTCTGCAGCACCGGCGCGAATCCCGGGTCGCCATCGGTACCGCGCGGATTGCCCATCTCGGGTTGGCGGGAAGCGAGCTCTACGAGGGAATCGACTTCGCCGGGCACGCCCGGATCCAGGAACTGATCGCCCAGCCCGGCACCGCCCTGCTCTTTCCCGGCGAAGGGGCCCAGTCTCCCGAGGCGCTGGAACATCCGCCAGAGACCCTGCTCGTCATCGACGGAACCTGGCCGCAGGCCCGCAGGATGATCGCCCTGAACCCGGCGTTGCAGGCCCTGCCGCGCATCGGTTTCGTGCCGCGTCGGCCCGGAAATTACCGGATCCGACGTGAGCCCGCCCGCCATTGTGTCGCCACGGTGGAGGCCGTGGTGGAAGTTCTGGCGGCCTTCGAAGGCGACGACACCCGCTTTGCCCCGCTGTTGCGCGCGTTCGAATCGATGGTGGATCGCCAGATCGCCGCGGTGGCCAGCCGGACCGGACCTTCACGACGACGCCGGATCCCTGCCGGACCGTGGTGGGAATCCTCGGCCATGCCGGACCTCGACGCCCTCTGGCCCGATCTGGTCGCGGTCGCCGGCGAGGCCAATGCCCATCATCGGGGCAGCGGGGTCCCGGGCGTCCCGGAGTTGGTGCACCTTGCAGCGGTCCGGCCGGCGACGGGCGAGCGGTTCAATGTCTTCCTCTCCCCTCGCCGTCTGCTGGCTCCGCGGGCCGCGGACCATCTGGAAGTTCAGCGGGAACAACTGTTGGGCGGAACCAGCGTCGA
>CAMCFL010000148.1 GCA_945873715.1 Akkermansia muciniphila | reverse complement strand
CTGGATGCCGTTTGCCTGCCTGATCGTTTCGACCTGGCTGACCTTGCCATGGGTGGGAATGCGCTGCGCCATGCGCCGCCTGCATCCCTTGGTCGGTTGGGCGTTGACGCTGGCCTGGGGTGTGGTGGCACCGATGGCGGTTGGCGGATTCTTGACCGGGTGGTTGGAGGCCATGTCCTGGATCCGAGGCAGTGAGTTTGCCCTGATCCTCTTCACCATGGCCGCCGTGGTTTGCCAATGGGTCGGAGCCGTGTGGTGGGGGCGGATGACCGTCTGGGATCTGGCGACGCGGAATTATCAACTCCGTCCATTGGCTCGGATTCAGCGCCAGACATGAATCCGGTCTTCCAGCGCGAGCTTCGGGCGCAAGCGCGCACGTCCCGCCCGTGGCGCTTGCGTCTGTGGGTGGCGGCGGCAGCCACGGGTTGGCTGGCCTGGCTCGGGTGGCGGAGTCCCGAGATGTTCGTCGGCAGCGGGCTTCCCGCGTTCCAGGCCATGAACGTCGCTGCGCTCGCGGGACTGGCCCTGATCGGCCCGCTCCTGACCCACGATCTCCTCAGCCGCGAACGCCGCGAGGGAACCCTCGGACTCCTCTGCGCAACCCCACTGACCTCGCGGGAGTTGGTCCTCGACAAGGCCTCGGCCGCCGTCATCCAGGCGTTGGGTGCCTGGCTGGCCATGGCACCGTTGCTCCTGCTACCCATCCTTCAAGGCGGCATTTCCCACGGGGAAATGGTCGCCACCTTCACGCTCCAGGGCGGGGTGACGATCTGCGGCCTGGGCGCGGGACTGGCTTCGAGTGCCTGGAATCGTCAGGCCGGTTGGTCCCTCCTGGCCGCCTACGCCCTGCTGGCGGTGGTCGGCATCACGATGGGCGCGGTTCTCGCTGCCGTGGGCGGTCTCGGGGGCACCGGCGGGATGTACACCCTGGCCGCCGTGCTGGTCGTGGCGACGACGCTCCTGACGGTCGGCTTCTATCACATGGCCGCCCAGGAGGCGGAACACACCTGGAACCGGATCCAGTTCCTCGGTGAATCGGCCGATGAAACCCTGATGGACCTCGGCGTCGTGGGCACCCGACCGGACAGAGAGCCGGGAATTCCATCACTCCCATCCGCCGCTCGTTCCTCGATCCTGCCCCACGACGCGGAGGTCGAGCGCCCGCCGGTTGACGGTCCGCCTTCTGCAACCGAGTCGACTGCCGCTGGAACCGATGGAGGGTGGGCTCGATGGCGCCGACAGCGGTCCCATCGGATGCGCGAATCCGATCCCTGGCGTTGGCTCGTCTCCCGGCGTCGGGATCCAGCCTGGCAGGTTTCCTGGATCCTGCTGGCGGGCTACCTCTGGTGGCTGGGCCTGGTGATCACGCGCAATCCCCCTCTCTGGCCGGAGTGGCTGTTGCCGCTGGTGCTTTGCCTGAGATTGCCGCGATTGCTTCGCGAGGAACGTCGCAACGGCATGCTGGAGGTGCTGGCCACCTGTCCCAATCTTGCAGAATACCCCGGAGCGATCGCCCGGATGATCTGGTGGGAAATGGGGCCGGCAACGCTCCTCCATGGCGTGCTTTCCCTGTTCGCGGTCGCCTCCGGTTTCGGGGATCGATTGAGTTGGGGGCTGATCCCGATGTTCACCGCGGTGATGGCCGCGCCATGGGTGGGGTTGTGGGTCGTCAGTCGGGTCCAGAACTACTTCCTGGGAGTGCTGCTCGTCCTGCTCGCACTGTCCAAGCTGGGATGGTTGGTCGGCCTGGCCGTGGAAGCGTGTCTCCACCGGTACGTCCAAGGCCGTTGGCAGGTGGGGTCGTCCACCTGGGTCGCTGTCGCTCCGCTGGTCCAGACCGTCGTCCAGATCACCTTGGCCCTTCTTGCCGCGCGATCCGTCCGGGAAACGTTCCGTGGGGGTGCGATGTTGACGGCGGAGCCCCGTCCGTCCATCCGCTCCTAAGACGCGAAACCGGGCTGGAGCCTCCGCCCGTCGCCGCCGACACTGACGGCGATGTGGCCCCTCCTCGTGCGTGAACTGCGGGTACAGGCGAGAAGTCGCCTGCACTTCGGTCTGCGTCTGGCCGGGGCCGGCACGTTGATGATCGCCTTCCTCTTGTTCTGGTGGCGATCGCGCTCCGGTGCGGCCCAGACGGGGAGCGGTTGGTTCGGTCTGCTCGCCCGGTTGAGCATGGCGGTGATCTGGTTCATCGGACCGTTCCTGACCGCCGATTGCATCGCCCGCGAAAGGCGGGAGGGAACATTGGGACTCCTGTGGCTGACTCCACTGCGTCCGTGGCAGGTGGTGCTCGCCAAGTCGCTGGCGCGGACCGTGGGCGGCTTCACGCTGCTGGCCGCCGCGATTCCCGTCTTCGCCATCCCTCTGCTCATGGGGGGCGTTGGCTGGCCCGATGTCGTGCGCCTGCTTCTGTTGCAGGTCAGCGCCCTGGCTCTGTCCTTGTCCGCCGGGCTGGTGGCGTCGTCCGTCGCCCTGGGTTGGTGGACAACCCGGATCGCGGGTGCGTGCGTCAACGTCGTTCTCCTGGGTATCTTCCTTCTCGTCTATCACGCGGCGTGGGTGCTTCCTGCCTGGTGGGCCGGTCAGGGAACCGCACGGGCGACGCCGTTGATCGGAATGTTCCAGCAGCGTCTCTTCCTCTGGACCTGGCAGGGAAAGCAGATGCTGAGTGGCCTCGATTCCGGATGGATGCCCACCTTTCCGCCGGCTTCCTGGCGACTGGTGTTCCTCAGCGCGGGCATCGCGCTGCTGATGATCCTCCTGTCGATGGCCGTCGGGGGATTGTCCGCCTTGGGAATGGCGAATGCCCTGAGGCGACAGGCCCGCGGGGAATCGGGGCGGACGCAGCGACTCCGGGGACGGCAAGCCCGGGCGGGATCGTGGCTGCATCTCGGCGTGGCGACGGCGGGCACCCTGTACCTGGTCGCCACCCTGGTCGATTGGCCAACCGTGGATCACCTCCGCGAAACCGGGCGTTGGGCAGCGTGGACCCTGGCGGTGTCGGCCGCCGTCTGGGGTGGGACGCGATTCAGACGAGAATGGGAGAGCGGCGTGTGGGAACTGCTCGCGGTCGTGCCCGGCGGACTTCGCGCGTCGATCGCAAGAACCTTGAGAAGCGGCGGATGGATCTGGGTCGGGGCAGGGGGAGGATTCATCTTCGCCTCCCATCTGGTCGGCGTCCTGGCCGTCGAATCAGCCGCGCCCAATCGCTATCCGTGGTGGCTGGCCGGATGGATGTGCGTGCAGGGAAGCGAGGCACTGCTCTTGCCTTGGGCTGCCCTCGGTTTGTCGGCGTGGATCGCTCGCGGCGGGCGGCGTCCCGAGTTCGCCGTGGCGATCGCACTGGGTGCGCTCTTCGCCGGATTCCTCCTGATCGAACCCGCCGTCACCGAGCTTCTGGGCTGGATGCAGATCCCGTGGCCGGGCCGCTGGGGTGAACCGTGGTTGCAGCGTCGGGGCGGCAGCGTCGGCGTGGCCGATGCCGCCTTGGCGGGCTTGATCCGAATGCTCTGGTGGTTGGCCGCCGGAATGTTCGCACGCCATCGGGCACTGGCCGGGCGTGGATCCAGTCGGCAGAACCCGCTCAGAGCGTCGCCAGCGGAGCGTCGCCCGGGCGATCGACCAGATGAATGAGATTGCCCTCCGGATCGCGGAAGAACTGGACCCGACCGCCTCCGCCAGCGGGCTTGATGGGCTCAACAAAGCTCACGCCACGGGCGGTCAACTCGGCGCGGGCGACATCGAGATCGTCGACGCGGAGCGCGAGATGCCGGAAGCCGGCCATGTGGTTGGGCAGGATCTCGGGACTCCGGCCGGCCGAGGCGTAGATCTCGAGGATCAGTGGGCCGGGCAATTCGATGAACAGGGCAGGGGGCGTCAATCCGTTGTTCCAGACCTGCCGCCCGTCCAGCACGCGGACGTACCAGTCCGCCAGGGCGGCGGGGTCCGACGCGGCAAATCCAAGGTGTTCCACCCGGTAGCGAAATGGCATCCGACTGGCGTAATCGGGCAGGGGCACCCGAGGCAAGACCGGAGAAATCCCTTCCCAACCGGGGAGCGAACCTTATCTTCCCGGCCACTTTCGGATGGTGCCGACCGTTCACTGTCGGCGTGCCGATCCGTAGGAATCGAGTTCGATGGACGCCGCGCATATCCGTAATTTCAGCATCATCGCCCATATTGACCATGGGAAGACCACCCTCTCTGACCGCCTGCTTCAACGCACGGGCACGGTCGCAGACCGCTTGATGGAGGCCCAACATCTCGATGCGATGGATCTGGAAAAGGAGCGCGGGATCACCATCAAGGCGCACCCGGTGACGATGGCCTACACGGCCAAGAACGGGGAGATCTACGAGTTGAACCTGATCGACACCCCGGGCCACGTGGACTTCGCCTACGAGGTCTCCCGATCGCTCAGCGCCTGTGAAGGGGCCTTGTTGATCGTCGATGCCGCCCAGGGCGTCGAGGCCCAGACGGTGGCCAACGTCCATCTGGCGATGAAGCAGGGGCTCTACATCATCCCGGTCATCAACAAGATTGACCTGCCGCACGCCGACATTCCCCAGGCCAAGCAGCAGTTGGAAGACGTGCTCGCCATTCCGGCCGACGAGGCGATCCTGGCCAGCGCCAAGGAAGGCATCGGCATCGATGAGATCCTTGAAGCGATCGTTCATCGCATTCCTGCTCCCAAGCCCACCGGAGCCGCCTCGTTTCAGGCGCTGATTTTCGACAGTTACTTCGACACCTACAAGGGCGTCGTGATCCTCGTCCGGGTGACCCAGGGCGAACTTCACCCCGGAATGACGGTCAAGCTCCTCCACTCGGGCCGCTCGGTCGAGATCAAGGAAGTGGGATCGTTCAATCCCAAGCCCTATGTCCGTGACCGCCTGGAGGTGGGCGAGACGGGCTATATCACCGCCAACATCAAGACCCCCCGTGAGGTCAAGGTCGGCGACACCATCACCGATCCCCGCAATCCTTCGACAGAACTGCCCGGGTTCCAGGAGATCCATCCGATGGTGTTCTCGGGAATCTACCCGATCAATACCGCGGACTTCGAGGCTCTCAAGAGCAGCATCGCCAAGCTCCAACTCAACGATTCGGCACTGACCTTCCAGACCGAGAGTTCAGTGGCACTCGGTTTCGGTTTCCGCTGTGGGTTCCTCGGGCTGCTGCACATGGAGATCGTTCAGGAACGACTCCGGCGCGAGTTCGACATGGACATCATCGCGACCTATCCCAGCGTGGTCTACCGTGTGATCAAGACCGATGGACTCGAGGTCGAGGTCGACAATCCAGCCTTCATGCCGGATGTGACCTATATCGAAAAGATCCTGGAACCGATCGTGAAGGCATTTGTCATCTGCCCCAGCACCAATATCGGGGACATGATGACGTTGATCTCCGAGAAACGCGGGCAGATCCGGACCACCGAGACCCTCGACGCACGCCGGGTCATGATGACGTGCGAGATCCCGATGAACGAGATCCTCATCGACTTCCATGACCGCATCAAATCCATCACCCGCGGGTATGGTTCGATGGACTATGAACCCACCGGCTATGCCGAGAGTGACATGGTGAAGCTCGACATGCTGGTCAATGGTGAGGTGATGGATGCCTTCTCAAGCCTGGTTCACCGGACCAAATCCGAGACCCGCGGTCGGCTCATCGCCGCCAAGCTCAAGGAAGTGATCCCGCGGCAACAGTTCCAGGTCTCCATCCAGGCTGCCATCGGCGGAAAGATCGTTGCCCGCGAAACCGTCAGCGCCATCCGCAAGGATGTGACGGCAAAATGCTACGGCGGCGACATCAGCCGGAAACGCAAGCTGCTCGACAAGCAGAAGGAAGGTAAGAAGCGCATGAAGGCCATCGGCTCGGTCGATATCCCCCAGGAAGCCTTCATCGAGGTGCTCAAGACGAGCTAGCACAGCACCGGATTCCTCCACGTTCCCCACGCCATGCATCTTCTTCGCTGGATCCTCTTCCGACGCATCCGCAAGGGCGGTGAACTGCTCGGGATCGTCCGCCGGCACTACAACCATCAGCGGGACATCCTCCCGGAGAAGAACCGGATGGAGCTCGAGTCCGGGATGCGGGAATTCGAGACCACGTTGAAGTGTGTCTCCACTTCGGCCGCAGCGCTGGCGACCGCCAGCTCGACGCTGGAGGATCTTGCGCACCGTTGGCTCAAGGCTTACGCGCACCCCGCCTACCGCGACAACTTCGAGAGCTTCCTCGGCACCGCCGTCCTGGTCTTTGCCTTCAAGACCTTCTTCGCCACGCCGATGGAAATCCCCACCGGATCCGCTCAGCCGACCTTCTATGGGATCACGGCCGAGGACCTTCGGGATCGACCCGACGTCAAGATTCCCACCGGCATCGCCCGACTTTGGGAACGATGGATCAAGGGAACCTCCTACTACGAGGTGATCGCTACCGAGGCGGGAGAACTGCGTGGCATCACCAACGTCCGCAAGGAACTCGGTGCGGGAACCCGCGGCATCGGGAAGAAATGTGACGTGGTGGTGGGCAACCGGACCTACACCGTCCATTGGGCACCCGAGATCCCGGAGGATCACCTCCGCTTGTACGATCGGTACAACGACAACACCCCATTCAAGGCTTCGTTCAAGCAAGGGGAACCGATCATCCGCTGCCGCGTTCGGGCCGGAGACCGGCTGTTTGTCGAGCGATTCACCTACAACTTCCGCAAGCCCCGGCGCGGCGAGTACTTCGTCTTCAAGTCCACTGGAGTCGCTCCGTCCATCGTCACCCAAGGAACCCACTACATCAAACGGCTGGTAGCCTTTGGCGGCGAGAAGGTCCGGATTGGCGATGATCGCCATGTCTACATCAACGGGCGACCCCTGGGGACCAACGATTCCGGCTTCGAACGGATCTACGCCTTCGATCCCAACGCCGTGGCCACCGACAGCGTCTATTCCGGCCACGTGAACGGTACGGTGTACCAGAAGGCTTTCGCACACTACCTCGGCACCACGCCACGCGGAGGCGTCAGTCCCGCCGTGCAGAAGTCGTGGGCGGCCGCCCGAGCCAGCTATTACGCCGGTGTGACCCGGTACTTTCCGGACCAGGACGCCGAGTTCACCGTACGGACCAATTGCTTCCTCGGGTTCGGCGACAACACGATGAGTTCGAGCGACGGGCGGCACTGGGGCGATGTGCCGCGTGAGAAGGTGATCGGCAAATCGTGGATGGTGATGTGGCCAATCACGGACCGCTGGGGTTGGTGAGGTGGTTGGTGAGGTGGTTGTTTGAC
>CAMCFL010000147.1 GCA_945873715.1 Akkermansia muciniphila | reverse complement strand
GTACGTGGACAATGTTTTTGGAATCAACGCGATCAACGGCTCGGGGAATCCGTGGGATGAAGACGATCACGGCTCCCACTGTGCCGGGACCATCGGAGCCGCCGCCAATGATGGAAATCCGCACGTCGGGGTGGCGTGGAACGTCCGGTTGATGGCCTGCAAATTTTTGGGGCCTGACGGCGGAACGACGAGCGACGCAATCCGGTGCGTGAACTTTGCGGTGTCGAAGGGAGCGCGGATCTTGAGCAACAGTTGGGGTGGCGGCGGTTTCAGTCAGGCCCTGTTCGACGCCATTGCCGCTGCCCGGGATCAGGGCGTCCTGTTCGTTGCAGCCGCAGGGAACGAGTCCGGGAACAATGATGTCGCCCCCCATTACCCCTCGAATTACCCGTTGGACAACATGGTGTCCGTGGCGGCCCTGAATCGTCAGGACAAGCTGGCTGACTTCTCGAACTACGGTGTCGAAACGGTGCACCTCGGCGCGCCCGGAGTGGCCATCCAGTCCAGCACCTCGGGTTCCGACACCGAGTACAAGCTGTTCAGCGGAACGAGCATGGCGGCACCGCATGTTTCCGGCGTAGCGGCACTCGTCCTGGCCAGGTTTCCGGACATTTCACTATCGGGGCTGCGCGACCGCCTGACCGGAACCGCCGTGCCGGTGCCCGCATTGGAGGATCTGACGTTCACCGGCGGAAGGGTCAATGCCTACCAGGCGGTCAACGCGGTCCCGGACGGAACGCTGGAAGTGGGGCTGGCTGCCGTCGGAGGCGAGTTGATCGGGGGACGACGTGGGGTCGTCCAGGTGCGCGTGACGGATCTTTTCAAGGTCATCGACGCCACCGTGACGGGGTCGGGCGTCGGGTTCCCCAACCTGGTCTTTCGCGACGATGGCGTGGTCCCGGATGGCGCTGCCCTAGACGGGATCTACAGCGTGGGCCTCGATGTGCCGGCGGACCGGACGCAACTCAGCGTGGCAGTGAACGTCAGTGCCCCTGGAAAGCAGTCGGCGACGGCATCGGCCACCTTCGACATCATCCTTCCCCCGGCCAACGATCGGTTCACCGATCGTGCCGTGCGGACCGGAAGCGGGTTCACCTTGACCTCATCCAGCCTGGCGGCGGGCAAGGATCCGGGAGAGCCGGCGCATGCGGGCAACGCCGGTGGGCGATCCGTGTGGTGGTCCTGGACCTCTCCCAGCAATGGACTGGTGACGCTCCATACGGAGGGCAGCAACTTTGATACGACGCTGGCAGTCTATGCGGGCAGCCAGGTGGACAAACTGACCCGGATTGCCAGTGACGATGACAGCGGCGACGGCGTGACCAGCCGTCTGATCTTCAACGCGGTGGAGGGAAATACCTATCAGATGGCCGTGGACGGATTCGACGGACAAAGCGGCACGCTCAAGCTGGGGCTGCAGCTGAGCGAACCCGCGCTGCCGCCCGGGAACGATCACTTCGCCCAACGCACCTCGGTTGCCGGAGTGAATGGGGTCGTCAATGCCTCGACCCTGGGTGCCTCGCGCGAGGGCGGTGAACCGGCGCATGCGGGCAACCCCGGAGGCCGTTCCGTGTGGTGGACCTGGACCGCTCCCACGACTGGCACCGTCGTCATGAGCACCGATGGCAGCGACTTCGACACGGTGCTGGCGGTGTATGCGGGCAATTCCCTCGAGGCCTTGAGCTGGGTGGCGTCGGACGATGACAGCGGCGAGGGGACCCAGAGCCGGGTTTCCTTCATGGCCAGCTCAGGCAGCCAGTATCAGATCGCAGTGGACGGATTTGAAGGGGACGGGGGCAGCGCCCGTTTGAGCATCGCCCAATCCGATCTCCGTCCGGTTCCGTCCAATGATGGCTTTGCATCCCGAGCCGTGCTCTCCGGGACGGCTCCGGTGGCTTCGGGAGACAACATCGAGGCTTCGAAAGAGGTGGGTGAACCCAGTCACGGAGGCAATGCGGGCGGACGCTCGGTCTGGTGGACCTGGACGCTGCCTTCCAGCGGTGAGGTGATCGTCGAGACCAGCGGCAGCAGCTTCGACACCCTGCTGGCAGTTTATACGGGAAACGATCTCAACCAACTGACGCGGGTCGCCGAGAACGACCAGAGTCCGGTGGGCGGCGATACCAGTCGCGTGAGCTTCTCTGGAGTCGCCGGTGCCACCTACCAGATCGCCGTCGATGGCAACAACCAGGGTTTCGGAGCCGCCAACGGGGCGATCACCCTGTCAGCACGGGTCGGTGTGGTGCCGGTGACTCCGCCCAATGACCGGTTCGCCTCCCGCAGTCCGTTGACGGGTGCGCAACTCGTCGTGAATACCGCCAGCACGGGAGCTACCGGCGAATCCGGCGAACCCAGCCATGCCGGTTTGCCGGGCGGATCATCGATCTGGTGGACCTGGACCGCGTCGGCGGACGTTACGCTCACGCTGAACACCGGGGGAAGTGGCTTCGATACCTTGCTCGCCGTCTATACGGGCGGGAGTCTGGGCTCGCTGACGCTGGTGGCGGCCAACGATGACGGGCCGGGACCGTCCGATCGGACCAGTTGGCTGCGGTTCAATGCGCGGACCGGGACGACCTATCAGATCGCGGTGGATGGCTATCAGGGAGCTTCCGGAGCGGTGCGTCTGGTGTTGCAGACGGCACCGGTGGCGGCGGCTCCGGCAAACGACCGCTTTGCCAACCGGATCGTCCTGACTGGTATTTCCACCAATGTCGTGGCCACCAGCGTGGGGGCTTCGAAGGAAGTCGGAGAACCCGATCACGCGGGCGAAGCGGGGGGAAAATCGGTGTGGTGGACCTGGACCCCGAGCGTCGGCGGAGCGGTCACGCTCCATACAGCAGGGAGTTCCTTTGATACGCTGCTGGCGGTCTATCGGGGTGGCAGCCTTGGGGCGCTCATTCCGGTGGCTTTCAATGACGATGATACGGGCGTCCTTACGAGTCGGGTGCGGTTCAACGCGACCGCGGGGACCGCCTACCAGATTGCCGTGGATGGCTTCGACGGCGAGGCCGGCAGCGTTCGGTTGAGCCTCGCCCTGGCTGCCGGTGGAATCCAACCCAACGATGCCTTCGCCAATGCAACGGTCCTTGAGGGTTTGAACGTGACGGTCCAGGCCAGTAACATCGGTGCGTCCGCCGAAGCGGGCGAACCGTTCCATGCCGCGAACCTCGCGCGCCGAACCGTCTGGTGGCGATGGACGGCCCCCGCCGGCGGCCCGGCGGCGGTCACCACGGCGGGCAGCGGCTTCGACACGGTGCTGGCCATCTACACCGGGACTTCCGTCGGCGGATTGACTTCGGTGGCCAGCAATGATGACAACGGCGGCAGCTCCCAGAGCCGCGCCACTTTTCAGGCGGTTGCAGGCCGGGAATATCGCATTGTGGTGGACGGCTACTCGGGGGCCTCGGGTTCGATTGTGCTGGGGATAGGACTTCAGCCGATCACCCAGCCTCCCGCCAATGATGGCTTTGCGGATGCGACGGTCCTCGAGGGACAGTTCGTGACCGTTCAGGAGAACAATTTCGCGGCGACGAAGGAGCCCGGTGAAGCAAATCATGCCGGGAATCCGGGTGGCCGCTCCGTCTGGTGGCGTTGGACGGCGCCCGGCAACGGTCCCGTGACCATCGCGACCGCCGGCAGCGATCTTGATACCGTCCTCGCGATCTATACCGGGACCTCGCTGGACGGACTGACCGACGTTGCGAGCAACAATGACGACGGTACGAGCCGTCAGAGCCGGGCTTTCTTTCAAGCGGTCGCCGGCCGCGAATATCGGATCGCCGTGGATGGCTTCGACGGGGCGGCGGGAACGGTGGTGCTCCACCTCCAGCATACCATCGTGCCTCGTCCACCCAACGACGACTTCGCCAACGCGATCTCCCTTTCCGGTCTCAACGTGACCGTCCAGGGAAGCAACCGCGGAGCCTCTTCGGAAACGGGTGAACCCACGCATGCAGGGGCGTCTGGTGCGCAATCCGTCTGGTGGCGCTGGACCGCCCCCGAGACGGCCCTGGTCACGGTTTTCACCGCAGGAAGCCAGATTGATACCGTCGTTTCCGTCTATACCGGCAGCGGGGTTTCCGCCCTCACCCTGATCGGTGGCAACGACAACCGCGCCCGGACTGGCGCGAGCAGTGCGGTCACCTTCAATGCAATCCAGGGCACCGGGTACTCCATAGCGGTGGACGGATACACAAAGGACGCGGGCAGCCTGACCCTGGGACTGCTTTCCTTCGCCGAGGCGGCGGATTCCGGATCCCTGCCATGGGACCGTTCCGGCAGCGGCGCCCGGTGGGAATCCCAGCGCGAGGTGACCCAGGACGCGACCGATGCCCTCGTCAGTGGCCTTGTGAACGACGGTCAGTCCAGCACCCTGGACACATCGGTCACCGGTCCGGGGACCTTGCGGTTCTGGTGGCGGGTTTCCTCCCAGGCGGGATCCGACTTC
Source organism: Akkermansia muciniphila (assembly GCA_945873715.1). GTDB lineage: Bacteria > Verrucomicrobiota > Verrucomicrobiia > Limisphaerales > UBA9464 > UBA6176. The sequence continues at coordinate 2,840 of CAMCFL010000147.1, read as the reverse complement.
CTCCGGGTCCTTCTGGATGGGGTCGAGGTGTCGTCGATCAGCGGAAACACGATCTGGGCACGGGCAGAGGTGCCGATTCCTCCGGGGTTGCATGCCGTTGCCTGGGTCTATTCGAAGGATGCTTCCGGCCGGGCCGGAGCCGACGCCGGATGGTTGGATCAAGTCACTTTCAGCCCGCAGGGCATCGCTCCCACCGTGGTTCAGGGGCCGCTTGCCCAGACCGTGGACGCCGGAGCCACCATCCAACTGAGCGTCGTGGTGACGGGATCCGAACCCATGACCTTCGAATGGCGACGCAACGGTCAGTTGTTGCCGGGGGGGACGGCGGGGAACTTGCCGCTCGTCAACACCCAGAGTTCGGATACCGGAGACTACACGGTGACCGTTTCAAACGCGTTCGGCTCCGTTACCAGCGATCCGGCCCATCTCGCCCTCCACTCGACGCTTCCGGTCATCCTCGAAGCCGTCGTGGCAGTCCAGCCGACGGGATTGAGGCTGGTCGCGCAGGTCGAGCCCGGTCGCGATTACCGGATCCAGGGCACGACGAATCTCCTGCAATGGACCGACCTGCACGGGTTCCTCAGCACAGGGACCACCTACGAGTTCACGGATCCCCCGGTGTCCGATCGATCCATCCGCTTCTACCGCGTCGTCAGTCCCTGAAGGGGTGGGGCTGTCCGCTCCGGCACGGGGCCGGCCATGGAATTCCTCTTCGAACCCGCCTTGGAACCGGGGCTGAGCCCCACCCAACGCGCCGAATTGGAAGCCCGGAACCTGCCCCTGCTTCACCTCCAGTGGGGCCAGGAGGGGGAGGGAGGGGGAGGTCTTCCGTGGGGTCGGTCTCGAGGGCAAACTGCGGACGCGAGGGTGACTGGGGGGCTCTTCCATCGGGGGTACCGGCGGCCCGCCGGTACTGGCCTGGATGCCCCACCCCCTCAAACCCCATCCGTCGCCGCGCCGGCAGCTTCAAACTGGGCCAACTCGCGTTCCTTCGCCGCAAAGGTCTTCCGGGTCTTGTCGATGGCATAACGTCCGAGCACGAACCGCTGCGGCGCTTCCCCGGATTGGACCAGGCGGACGATCGCCTCGGCGGCGCGATGCGGGTCCCCGGGTTGCTTGCCGTCGATGCGCGCCAGGTATTGCCCGAAGCGTCCGGAGGTCGCGGCGTAGTCGGGCACAGTGGCCGTCGCGCGGGCGAGGGAACGTCCGATGAAGTCCGTCCGGAAAGGTCCCGGCTCGACCAACGTCACCCGCACGCCCAGTGGCTTGAGTTCCTGGGTGAGGGATTCGGTGAGGCTGGAGAGCGCCGCCTTGGCGGCCCCGTAGATTCCAAATCCCGCGTAGTTGGCAATGGCCGCCGCGGCGCCCATCTGGACGATGTGCCCGGACCGACGTTCCCGGAAGTGGGGTAGCAACGCCCGGAGGACGGCCAGCGGACCGAAGAAGTTGGTTTCGAAACTGGCCCGTGACTCCGCGTCGGCACATTCCTCGACGGCCCCGATCAGGCCCTGGCCGGCGTTGTTCACCAGCACATCGATCCGGCCCCATTCCGCCAGCGCCGCCTGGACTGCGGCAGCGATCGAATCGGGGCGGGTGACATCCAGGGGGAGCACCCGCAGCGAGTCGGGCACGCGGCTGGCGAGATCGGACAACGCTTCCGGATTGCGGGCGGTGGCAATGACGAGGTCGCCATGGGACAGGGCGACCTCCGTCAGCGAACGGCCGAAGCCGGAGGAGGCTCCGGTAATGAACCAGACGCGGGAAGCGGCAGAAGACATTCCTCCGAAGTGCCACCGATCCGCCGTTGCGCAAGCTCGGAGGGACGATCCCTCCGGAGCGGGGGGGCATGGATGCAGGCCGCCTGCCCCCAGGCGGCGACCTGAAAGCGCCCGCTGAGGGCAGCGGGCCTACATTCGTGACCACCAACCCAAGAGGCGCCTCCCCACGCGCAAGCGCCGCCCTACTTCCAGATCATGTCCGCCACCGTGCCGTTGGCGCGGATGAACGGCAGCACGTGCTCGGTGTAGGGCGTGACCACGTCGAGGACGTAGGCGGTCTCCGCGGCCAGCATCCGCTGGAGGGCGGCGCGCAGGTCCTTGCGGTACACGACGCGTTCACAGGGCACGCTGAAGCTTGTGCAGACCTTGACGTAGTCGGGATAGACTTCCGAACGATGGTCCGGGTTGCCGAGGTAGGTGTTGCCGCGGTTGCCGCCGTAGAAGTTGTCTTCCCACTGCACCACCATGCCGAGGTGCTGGTTGTTCAGGATGATCGCCTTGGCCGCGATCTTCTCGACGTGGGCGGTCGCCAGTTCCTGGATGTTCATCAGGAAGGAACCGTCACCATCGATGTCGATGACCTGCTTGTCCGGACGCCCCACCTTGGCTCCCAGCGCCGCGGGATAGCCGTAACCCATCGAACCGAGACCGGCCGAGGTGATGAACTGGCGCGGGTGCTTGTACTTGTACCATTGGCCGGCCCACATCTGGTGCTGGCCGACGCCCGTGGTGATGATGGCGTCGCCGCCGGTGAGCTTGTGCAGTTCCTCGATCACCATCTGGGGCAGGATGAACTCTTCGCCGTCCTTGGCGTAGGGCTTGATGTGATCGGAATCCACGATCTCGATCTTGTTGGTGTACTGGAACGGGGCCTTGGCCTTCCACTCAGCGATCTGGGCGTGCCAGGGCTCGTACCGGTTCTTGAATCCACCCCGGCGCTCGATCAACTCGTTCAGCCGATGGAAGGCGTCCTTCACATCGCCGTGGACCGCCAGGTGGGCGCGCTTGTTCTTGTTGTGCTCCGAACGGTCGAGATCGATGTGGACGATCGTCGCGTGCTTG
>CAMCFL010000146.1 GCA_945873715.1 Akkermansia muciniphila | reverse complement strand
CAAGACCACGCTGCTGGAGTATGTCGCGAGCCGGCTCGGGATCGTCTTCATCAAGATCAATGGTCCCGCCCTCGGCCACCAGGTCACCTCGCTCGATCCCGAGGAAGCTCCCAACGCCTCCGCGCGGGAGGAGATCCAGAAGCTCAATCTCGCGCTGGAGATGGGCGACAACGCGATGATCTGCATCGACGACATCCAGCACTGCAATCCGGAGTTCCTGCAGAAGTTCATCTCCCTCTGCGATGCCCAACGGAAGATCGAGGGCGTCTGGCGCGGTCAGCCACGGACCTACGATCTCCGCGGACGCAAGGTGGTCGTGGTGATGGCGGGCAATCCGTACACCGAAAGCGGCCAGAAATTCCGGATCCCGGACATGCTGGCGAACCGGGCGGACACCTACAACCTGGGCGACATCATCGGGGGCAATGCCGAGTGGTTCCAGGCCAGCTACCTGGAGAACGCGGTGACGTCGAATGCGGTGCTGGCACCCTTGGGCAACCGCAGTCAGCAGGACATCCGCACCTTCATCCGGATGGCCGAGAGCGGTGAGAAGACGGCGGACAACCTGGAAGGTCAGTACGCGCCCCAGGAACTGGAGGAGATCCTGTCCGTCCTCCGCAAGCTGGTCGCCATCCGGCAGATCGTCATGCGGGTGAACCAGGAATACATCCTGTCCGCCGGACAGGCCGACGAGTTTCGCACCGAGCCTGCCTTCAAGCTGCAGGGATCGTACCGCAACATGAACAAGCTGGCCGAGAAGGTCGTGGCCATCATGAACGACGAGGAGGTGCGCGCGATCGTGATTGCCCATTACCGCGGCGAATCCCAGACCCTCACGACCGGTGCCGAGTCCAACCTGCTCCGCTTCCGCGAACTCATCGGCGTCCTCACTCCCGAGGAGGCCGCGCGGTGGGAGGAGATCAAGCGGACCTTCCGACGGAACCAGTTCTCGCGGGGCAGCGACCAGAACGATCCGGTCGGTCGGGTGGTATCCCAGCTCAGTGGTTTCCAGGCGGGGTTGGAATCCATCCAGCTCACCCTGGAGAAACAGCTGAACCGAGGGCCTTCGGCAGTCAGCGTGGATTTTGCCCCGATCCTCCAGGGCTTCGAACGCCTGCGCGACGGCCTGGAAAAATTCTCGGTCGCACCCGCTCCCGCGATTCCGACTCCCGCGGCGGTGTCGGCACCGATAGCGGCTCCCGCCGCTGGATCGGACGTCGGGCAGCAACTGGCCGATGGTCTTCGGATGCTCCGGGAGGACCTGACCCGGGCGGTTTCTTCGGTGCACACCGGCAGCTTCGCGGAGAAAGTGGCCAGCCTGTCCCATGAGCTGGAGATGATCCACAGCACCATGGCGACGTTGAAGGACATCGCCGGACGTCAGCGCGATCACCTGCAATCGGCGCAGGATCTTCTCGCCCTCCGGGCCAGGCAGGGCACGATCGAGATCGAGCTCACCCAGGAGATGTTGTCCAACGAACGCGAGTTCATGGATCGCTTCCAGAGAGTCCTGACGGAGGCCCTTCCTGCCGACAAAGCCCTTCCTCCCGCCGCTGCCGCAACGCCCCCTGTGCCGGTAGCTTCACGTCCGACCTCCAAGCCCCCGCCGCTCCCATGAAAAAATTCGCCCAAAGACTCCAGAAGTTTGGTGAGCAGGCCGCCCGGGTGCAGCAGGCCATTGATGCCGCTCCCGCCAAGGCCGCCCAGATCCGCGAGTCGGTCATGGCCACTGCCGGACAGGTCCAGCAACTCCGCGCCGATGTCCTGTCGTCTGTCGGCAGCCTGCGAAACTCCGATGATGCAAAGCTGGTCCACGCCATCCGAGAGTTGGGCAACGCCGGTCCGGTCCTGGCCGAGGCCGGCGCGGAGTTGGAAGCCGTCGAACTGGAGATGGGCATCCACCAACGACTGGTAGTGCAACTCGCCCGGATCGCCGAAGTGCCCGCTGCCCGGATCCGTGCCCTCCGGGACCTGCAATGGGAAAACCCCATGATCCAGTCGGTCCTCGGAGCCCTGCTGACCGCTCAGGAACTCGCGGACAAGGTGGACGGCGGAAACCTTGAGTTCAGCCGCCTGACCGCCTACGTCGGGGCATCGCCGTCAGTCCGGATCATCTGGGAACCGATCGGGATCGACGACGAAGAGCTCCCTGCGCCGGGTCCAGGAACCACGGCGGCTGCCCCGCCTCCGATCCCGCAGCGGGTGCCATTGAACCCGGACACGACCCCGTCGATGGCTTCGGGTGCGGCACCTTCGTCGTTTGGGAGCTACGGTTCCTCCTCGTTCTTCGAGCCACGTTCCCCTGGTGCGGCATCAGCGCCGACCCCCGTGCCCGGGAAGACGAAGGAGACCCAGGGGTCGGAAGCGGACCCAGCGGGGGAACCGACGAAGCCCGCGGTCAAGATCACCGGCGACTGGCGGACGGACGCGCTGGCGCGCTTCAAGAAGATGCCGGACCTGACGAAGCGGTGAGGGGCGGTGCTGGCGTTCACCACCACCACGGAGCGACGACAGCCGTGGTTCACAACCACGACGCAACGGACGCGGCGTGGGGGAAAGATTTGTCCATACGTGGCTGCCGTGGCGACGTGGTTGTTCAAACCGGCGGCGGACGCAGAGCGAAGCGGCTGCCCGGGGGCGGTGCTGGGCCTCCAAGGGTGATGCCGGACGTCCGGGTTGCCATCGCCTTGAGATTGGCCGCGACGTGCAGTGCGATCTGGTGGAGCTCTCCAGCGCAGTCGGGTCCCACTTCGATCACGGCATTCTCCTGCCATAACGCGAGCCAACGCTCGAAATGTTCCGGCTGCAATCCGAGGCGCAGGTGACGTCCCATGCCACCGCGGTAGAGGACCGGCCCCCCGGTCTGGTTCGACCAGAAGTCCACCACCGTCTGAAGGTGGGAATCCCAATCGTGGACGTGCGCGGCGAAGATCGGGCCCAGCAGGGCATCCTCACGGGCGCGGTCATAGAACCGGGACAGCAGCCGTTCCAGGACGGGCCGGCCGCCAAGCCGATCAAACAATGATTTCGGTTCTTCCTGCAAGGGATGACTTTCGCCTGCGGACCGACGGTGATGCCAACCGCCCGTTGTCGGAATCCCGACCCTTGGGGAGCGGCCTGCCTGTTCTTCAACCGCCCGCGCTGACGGTGTCCTGCACCCGCGCCGCCGAGGCGTCGCCTCCCGCTTCCAGCGCCGAGACGGCGGCGCTGACCGCGGGTTCATCCAGAACCCGGACCGGCCGATAGAAGGTGTCGCGTTGGACCGGGATCCGGCCCGCCTCGCGAATGGCCTTCACCAGTTCCTTCTCGGTGGTCATCTGGGGGGACTTGGCACCGGCCATGTGAAAGATGTGCTCCTCGATGATGGTCCCATGGATGTCGTCGGCACCGTGACTGAGGGCCACCTGCGCCATCCGGAGGCCCATGCCCACCCAGTAGGCGGTGATGTGATCGAAGTTGTCGAGGTAGAGCCGGCTGACGGCGATCGTACGCAGCATGTCGTAGCCGGTGGGCGGCGTGCGGACCGGGATGTCGTTGTTCTCCGGTTGGAACGGGAGGGGGATGAACCCGGTGAATCCGCCCGTCTCCTCCTGCAACCCCCGCAGTTGGCGGAGATGATCCACCCGATCCGCCAGGCTCTCGACATGACCGTACAGCATGGTGCAGGTGCTTTTCCCCCCGAGCTGATGCCAGAGTCGATGGACGTCGAGGTACTCGGCACCCGACTCCTTTCCCTTGGCGATCCGGGACCGGACTTCCTTGCGGAAGATTTCGGCTCCGCCCCCGGTCAACGCTTCGAGTCCCGCGTCCTTCAGCTCCAGAAGGGTGTCGCGAACCGGCTTTCGGGCCAGCCACGCCAGATGGAGGATCTCGATGGCGGTGAAGCATTTCAGTTGCAGGCGCGGATCCAGGGTCTTCAAGGCCTTGAGGAATCCCACGTAGTAACTGAACGGCAGGGACGGATGCAGTCCCCCGACGATGTGCAGCTCGGTGATCCCCAACGCCAGCGCCTCCCGCGCCTTGCCCACCATCTGTTCCGCCGTGAGTTCGAACCCGTCGGCATCCCGCTTCTTCCGGGAGAACGAGCAGAACTGGCAGCTCAGGATGCAGTAGTTCGAGTAGTTGATGTACCGGTTGACGATGTAGGAGGCGCGCAGGCCGTTCTTCCTCTGGTTGGCCAGGTCTGCCAACGCTGCCAAGGCGTTCAGATCCTTGGACTCGAACAACCGCAGGGCATCGACCTCATCCAGACGCTCCCCGGAATCCACCTTGGCGGCCAGGTCCCGGAGATCGCTGCGATCGAGAAGAAACGACGTCGTCACGAGCAACACCCTACTTCAATCCCAAAACAAAAAAAGGCCTCCCGCGAACGGGAGGCCCAGCGAACCGACGGGGTCGGGATCAGTGCGTATGGACGGCAGCGACCATGACCGTGGCTTTCGAGGCGCGGGCAAGCTCCTTGGTGGAGCCAGCAGATCCCTTGGCCTGTTGCTTGGCCTTGGTCACCGGGCACACGGCAGCCGTCTTGGTCTTGCAGCAGGCCTTGGTGGCACAGTCAGCGGCGAACGCGCTGGAACCCACGAAACCGACGAGGGAGAGGAGGACAAGAATGCGTTTCATGATAGGTATGATTGATTTCTGAAGGAAACCTGACAGCTCCTTCCCCGGTCCGCAACCCACGATCTTCACCGGATGAGGCGGGCGGATCGCCCGTTCCCTTGCATCCAAGTCTGCGCGCCCAGCGTTACGGACGGCTGCCGACCGTGAGCGCCATGCCGGTCCGACCCGACTGGGCGCGTCCCGAGACCGCATTGGTACCACCGCGACCGCCCAGGCCGGGGAGGCCGACGACGTAGGTGTTCCCCTGGCCGAAGTCGTCCTGGGTGGGACGTTCAAAGAGGAACGCGATCGAGTGTCAACCGGGCCCACCCGAGCCCGCCCCGGAAGCTCCGCCCCGACCGCCCTTGCCCCCGTTTCCGCCGGCGGCTCCGTATTCGCCCGTGGTACCGCCCGGCCCGCCGGCACCGCCCTCGCCCCCGGCTCCACCGTTCCCGCCCTGACCGCCATCGCCTCCGTCCTGAGCAACCAGTTCGCACTCGAAGAAGGTGACGGCGCTCTTCCAGGCATAGACGGCAATGGAGCTTCCACCTCCGAGTCCTCCCCGGCCCGCCTGTCCCGGCAGTCCGCCACTGCCACCACCGCCCCCTCCTGCCGCCTGCTCTGACGGGCAGCCGAACGTCGCTGAATTGCTTCCGCCTCCACCCCCGCCACCCCCGCCCGCACCGCCCTCTCCGGGGCTCCCATTCACTCCGGCCAAAGCGAGATAGCCCTCGGCGGTGAAGTCGCCCCACGGGGATTCATTCCTCAAGGCATTGGAACCGGGCAACCCCTCGGCCCCGTTGCTTCCCTGCGCGCCCAATCCACCCCGGCGACATCCGCTGCTGGCACCGCCGCCAGCCCCGCCCAGGGTGGCGGAACCACCCGGGAGTCCCGCTCCGATCGCTCCAGGGGATCCCGGACCTCCCAGGCCTCCGCGTCCGCCGGCACCGCCCGGGCGGGCTCCCGGACTGATACCGAGGGTGCCCCCGTAGCCATCCTGATCCGCGTTCATGCCGGAGGTGCCGGCATTCACGTCGGCACCCGTGCCACCGTCCATGCCGGGCAAACCCGGAGCCCCATTTCCCGCGACGATCCGACACTGCTCGATCCGCAGTGAAAGTCTCTCTCCGCTCGCCCGGACTCCGTAGCTGCTCGTCCCCGGACGCAGGGCATCGGCGGAGAGGATCTCCATCCCGACGAGGCGGACCCGTCGGTCCGTGTGGTCTTCGGGGTCATTCCCGAAGACCAGGGAGGTCTCGGGTCCCATGATCCGGGTTCGATGGCGTGCGCTGAAGTTCCAGTTGGTCGTGCCATCGAACATCCCGAAGAGGCTCACGCCTGCCGGCATGTTCAGCGGCACCTCAAGCGCGTAGTGTCCCCGGGCGGCGTAAACGGAGGGTCGCAGGGGGAGGCTCGCGGCAAGACCAACGGCCCGGGGAAGTGTGGCCACCGGTGCCAGGGGGCTACCGGGATTGCGGTCATTTCCGAACGGGGGTGGGGCGAGGAAGATTGCCCGCGAAAAATCTCCGTCGATTCCGTCTCCGTTGGAGTCGATGTAGTCGCCCGGAAAATCTTCTTCCAGCGGGGTGGTGGTGGTTCCTCCCAGCCGGAAAAAGCCGCCGGCGGCATCCATCGAAACGTTGAGGCGATAGCGGCCTTCCCATCGCGTGGCTGCCTCGCGGATCGGGCTCCACGCCGGCATCGTGATGTTGGTGCTCGCGGAACCCTCCACCCGGTAGCCGAACTCATTCTCGGGCCAGGAAATCTCCAGTTGCTTCCCCGGTGGAAGGAGGCGGATCGAAGGTCCCGAGTCCGCCCGGAGCCGAGGGGCGCACGCCAGGGAGGCCGCGATGCACACTGCTAGGGCATGGGCTATGCCGCGAGAACGGGTCTGGCGCATGATCATTGCGCAGTACCCCGCGCTGCTCCGGCGGCGGCAAGCGGAAATTGCCCACCATGCACCTATCGGGTGCATCTTGTGATTCTTGTCACGAATGTAGGTCCGCTGCCCTCAGCGGGCGTTCTCACATCGCCGCCTGAGGGCAGGCGGCCTACCTCCATGACCAACTCAAGATGCACTTGCGCCTACCCTTCCTGGGTCACGATGACCTTCAACGAGTCTGGGGTCGGCTGTGCGGCCAGGGCGATCGCCTCGGCGGTGGCCGCCAGTGGGAAGTCATGGGTGACCAGTGCCCGAACGTCGAGTTCGCGACGGAACACGCGGCGGGCGACTTCCTTCTGCAGGGTGAAGTCCGAGGAATAGCTTCCGGCCAACGTCTTCTCTTCCACGCAGACCACTCCCAGATCCACCGGCGTCGTCCGACCGCGGACGGTGTGTGCGAAAAGGAGCGTGGTGCCACCCCCGCGCAACGCCGCGTGACTCTGGGCCACGACGGCATCGGAAGGAACGGCCACCACCGATGCATCGAGACCTCTTCCACGCGTCAGTCTGCGCAGCTCCTCGACCAATTCCGGGCTGGCGGCGTCGAGGGTGCGCCAGGCTCCCCAACGTCGGGCCAACCGCAGGCGATGGGGCAGGAGATCGGTGGCCACCACCCGGATCCCCTGCAATGTCAGGAGTCGGGTAAAGAGCAGTCCGATCGGGCCCTGTCCTGCGACCAGCACGATGTCCTCCGCCTGGAGCGGCAGCATCCGGACGGCCTTGAGCACGGTGTTGACCGGCTCGAGCAGCGCACCCTCGGTGAAG
>CAMCFL010000145.1 GCA_945873715.1 Akkermansia muciniphila | reverse complement strand
CACATCCTGCACGCGGGTGACATGGGATTCCCTTCGATCGTGATGGAACTGGAGGACCTGGCACCGGTCACCGCGGTGCTGGGGAACACCGACGATGCGCGGACCGAGTTCAAGGAGTTGGAAGTCGTGGAACTGGAGGGACTGAAATTCCTGGTCCACCACATCGTGGAACCCCGCTCTCCCACGGAACGGCTGCAACAGGCCTACCTGCACCACAGCCCGGACGTCGTGGTGTTTGGCCACACCCACGCCCCCCTTCATGAGGTCATCGACGGTCGCCTCTATCTGAACCCGGGGTACTCCGGTCGCCGGAAGGGCGAGGAACGGCGCTCGGTGGCGATCCTGCGGATGGAGCCAACCGGCATGGAGATCGATTTCATCGATCTCTGAGCGGCCTCACAGGCCGGTGGGATGGTCGATGAACACCGACGGGATCCGGAACTTCCGCGTCATCCGCTCGGCCAGGCTCCGCACCCCGAAGGTTTCCGTGGCGTAGTGACCTCCGTAAAAGGCGTTGATGCCCACGTCTTCGGCGAGGGCGTAGGTCCAGTGCGGGCCTTCTCCCGTGATGAAGGTGTCCACCCCTTCCCCGGCCGCCTGCGGCAGTTCGGATCCGGCCCCTCCCGTGCAGATGCCGATCCGACGGCAACGCGCCGGACCGCCGGGGAGCAATCGGGGCGCAGCCCCCAGCACGGCTTCCAACCGCCGTCCCAGTTCCTCCCGGGGAAGCCCCTGGCGAACCTCGACCTGGACCCCGATGAATTGGTCGTTCCGGGCAAAGAACGGACGCCAGGAGCGGAACCCGAGCGCGCGGGCCAGTCCCGCGGCGTTGCCGATGCGGGAATGCCCATCCAGAGGCAGGTGTTGGGAATAGACGGCCAGATCGTTCTCGACCAGGCAGCGGAGGAGCTGGGCCCGACGCCCGGTCCACGGAGTCGTCTTGCCCCAGAAAAGTCCGTGGTGGACCAGCAACAGGTCGCATCCGGCCTCCACCGCCTTTCGGGCCACCGTCAACGAGCCGTCGACCGCGGCGGCGATCCGATGGACCCGCCCGCGATTCTCGAACTGCAGCCCGTTCTGGGCCCCCTCGTAGTCGGTGAATGCCGACGGGGACAGCAGGGTGTCGGCAAACTCGACGATCCGATCGAGAGGGACCCCGGTGGGTTGCGATGGGGAAGGCATGGCGTCAGGTGTCGAGGGCTTGGCGACGGAAGCCCAACTTCTGGGCGAGGATCCGGACGATGAAGCGGGGGTTGTTGGTCAGGTACCGCTTCCAGAGGCGTCGCGGTTCCGCGCACAGGCGGTACAACCACTCAAACCCACTTCGCTGGACCCAGCGGGGAGCCTGGCGGACGCGTCCGGCATGAAAATCGAAGGCGGCCCCGACCCCCAGGAGGACGGTGGCCGCGAGGCGGGATCCATAGGAATCCATGAAGCGCTCCTGTTTGGGAGTGCTCAGGCCCACCCACAGGAAATCGGGGCGGACAGCGGCAACCTGGGCGAGGAAATCCGCCTCTTCCGCGGGATGGAGCGGTCGGAACGGGGGCGTGTACGTCCCCACGATCCGGATCCCGGGGAACCGTTGCTCCAGCCGGGCCTTGAGTTCTTCGGCGACGCCGGTGTTGCCGCCATAGAAAAAATGCGTGGCACCGGAACCCTGGCTCCAGGCGAAGACGCGTTCCATCAACTCGGGGCCATAGACCCGTCCCATGTCGCCGTGACCCGCCCATCGCCCGAGCCAGACCATGGGCATTCCATCCGGCGTGGTGAGCAACGAACGATTGTGGATCCGGCGCAGGGCGTCATCCGCCTGCGATTCCATCACCCCGTGCACCCCGGTGACGCACACATAGCCGCGGGTCCGGGACCGGACGGCCGATGCGAGAACCTCCACGGCCCGATCCAGGTTGAGGACGCTGATTCCGACTCCCAGCACATTGACGCGCGGTGGCAGTTGCACGGTGCCCAAGAATGCTGGGTGGGCTGGATCGCCCAAGTCCAAAGTCGCGGGAACGGGGCAAATGGGTGGGTTTCGGATGAGCCCAGCGTCGGGACGAGCTCTGCGAGACCGTGATTCGGAAGCGGCAAGATGGGGACTCGTAGAACTCGTCACTCCGGGGTTGGAGGGACGGGCCGACCGGCCCGTACGCTTGACGGCTGCGCACGGCGGCGAGAGCGTTCGCGACGTTTTATGGGATTGAACCCAGCCAGAATCAGCATCGCATCGGCTCCGCCTCATGCGGTGATCCGGATCGTCGGGCGCGCCGCGGTGGAGCGGGCCCGCGATTTCGATGGGGCGGTTCGCCGGTTGGTGACGGAGGGCGTGTGCAACATCGACCTGGATCTTCGGGAATGCCCGCTTCTGGACAGCACCTTCTCAGGGACGGTCGCCCTGCTGGCGGAGGAAGTAACCGGGGACAAGCCGATGGTTCGGTTCACCCTGATCGATGCGAAGTCCCGGATCGTGGACGGATTGGCCAATCTGGAGGTGCTTTCACGGTTGCAGGTGGCACCCCCGGGAACCGTTGCCGCTGCGGCAGGAGAGGAAGTCGAGTTGCCGCTGTCCCAATCAAGCCACCGGGAAATGGGGGAGTTCTGTCTCCGGGCCCACCGGGCATTGATGGCCCTGAGCACGGCAAACGCCACCCGGTTCCGGGAGCTGGAAGCAATGCTCTCGCTGGAGATGGGAAAAGGTCCGGATCGATGAAGCCACCCGGGGGTCCTGAACGCATCGCCTGGATTTCCTGCGTCGGCGAAAAAGGGGGGGCGGAAACCCTCATGATCGAGTGCCTCCGATCGCTGGATCGGAGTCGATTCCACCCGTCAGTGATCCAACTCCGCCCCGGCCCGCTGGAAACGATGCTCCGGGAGATCGACGTGGAGGTGCACGTGCTCGAAACACACCGGATGCGGGAGGTCCACAAGGTGGCGGGTGCGATTGGCCGGATCGCTTCCATCGCACGGCAGAACGGCATCCGCCTGCTTCACTCGAACGGGTTCCGCGCGCATGCCTATGGAGGCCTGGCCGCGGCGGCGGCGGGTCTGGCGGAAGTATGGACCACCCACACGGTGGAACAGATCCACCCCTCAACGACGGCGATCCTGGCGATCCCGACGGATCATGTCCTGGCGAATTGCCCGCGGACCCGTGACTACTTCCTTCGGGCAGGCAAGCCGACGACCCTCGTCTGGCCCGCGGTCAACGGGGCCGTCCTCGATCGACACGTCGCCTCCACACCACGGGAGCTGCTGGCCACCCAGTACGGTCTCCCACTGGGCGCCCGATGGATCACCGTGGGTGCCCGCCTCCAGCGGTTCAAGGGTCAGGACCAGTTCCTGAAGGCGCTGGCCTCGGCGATCGCCTCCGGGGTTCGGGAGGTGCACGGCATCGTGGTGGGCGGCTCCCTCTTCGGGCAGGAATCGGACTACCAACGGGAGCTGCGGGAGTTGGCTGCCGGGTTGGGCATCACCCGGCACGTGACCTTCACGGGGTTTGTCCCGGACGCCCATGTGGCAGGATTGCTGGCAGCCAGCACCCTGGTGGCCCACCCGGCATTGGAGGAGGACTTCGGCCTCACCGTCGCGGAGGCTCAGGCCCTGGGAACACCCGTGGTCGCCTATGCCGCCGTGGGACCTGCCGCCATCATCGAGCATGGGCGGACCGGTTGGCTCGTCCCGGTGGGCGACATTGAGGGAATGGCCGCGGCATTGAGGTCCGCCCTCGCCTCAGGTGAAACCTTGTTGCAGAATGGAGGTGCGGGAAAAACGCGGTGTCGCTCTGAATTCGGGGCCGAGAGCCACGCCCGCGCCACCGAAGCGATCTACCGGCGGGTCCTCGGCCGGCTCTAGTGGCGCGGGGAATCACCATCATGGCAACCATCGCAGCAGTTGGCGGTCCGATCCCGGCTCCACGAGCCGAGCAGGAGCTGCGCGGCCTGATGGGGTTGATTACCCGGATCATTGACCAGCTCCGGGGTAACATCCTGGCCAACCTGTTCTTCTTCCTGGCCTTGGTGATCGGCTTCCTCCATGGCTGGCTGAAGTTCAAGTACCGCTACTCGATCGTCACGTTCGTTTACGACATCCCCATGATCATCGCCCTGATCCTGGTGATGATCGGAATGAAGCGGACGGACACGCTGTTTCCAGATTGCAAGGTCAGCACCTCGCTCAAGCTCCTGGTGGGATGTTCGATCGTTTATTGCATTCTGCCCTTCGACGTCCCTTGGCTGGTCCGCCTCTCGTCGTTGCGGGGCTGGTGTTTCGCGCCGTTGATGATGCTCCTTGGCTACCATCTGGTCCGGAGCGTCCGGCAAATGGAGGTTTTCATCTGGTGGGTCATCCTGCTGGGCACCGGCACGGCGATCTACGGGATCTTCTTCCAGACCGAAGCCGAAGTCCGCGCCCTGATGCTGCTGGACCCGGAAATGGAGATGAAGCTCCGCGGGAGCTTCTATGCCACCAGCACCGGTTCCTCATTCCGCCGCTACTCGACTTACGTGACCTCGGCCGTGTTCGGATCGGTGATGGCCATCTGCACGACGCTTTCGGTGTCCCGAATGCTGGTCCCCGGGGTTTCCTGGTTCCAGCGTGCGATCCTGCTGGCCTGCTCGGCGGCGTGCTCCTACAGCGTGCTCCTGACCGGTTCCAGAACCTCCCTGTTGATGCTCGGTATCGGGTTGATGCTCACCACCATCTTCTACCGGGGCCCGGCCCGATTCATGTTCGTGCCCGCTCTCCTCTTCGCCGCGGTCTTCGCCGGCGTGCAACTGACCGAGGGCAGCGCCGGTGAGCGCTTCTCCTCCCTCCTGCACTTCGACACCGTCGTAGGCAGGGTGAAGATCGTGGTGAATCCAGCCATATCCGTGATGATGGAAACCCCTTTGGGAAACGGGTTGGGTCGTTCGGGTCACGGCGTGCCATTTGTCTTCTACAGAGTATTCCAGGATTTCAAGATCATCCCCATTGATGGCGATATTGGCCGTCTGGTGGTGGACATGGGGCTGGTCGGATTGGTGGTCTATGTCGTGATGCTCTACTCGGGGTTGTCGGACAGCGTCCGCTGGATGTGGCTGCTGCGCGATTCGAACCTCGGCATCATCGCCGCTCCAACCGGAACGCTCTTCATCCTCGGTCTGATCCAGGTGTTCACCGGCTCACCGTACCTGGGCATCCCGGCGGGGATGCTGCTCTGGATCCTCTTCGGCGGTTTACGGCGCGTCGTGGAGGAGTACGAACGCCTGTCGGCGGTGGAGGGCGAAGCGGTGGAGGACCTCCCCCAGTTCGTCTCGTTCATCAAACGCAAGCGGATGGTCAGCATGTTTCCTGACGGGGCAAAGCGGTTGAACCTCACCAACCGATCGGTGTCTGCCTCCGATAAGGCCCGTTTCGTCAGCGTTTCCGCGGCCCCGCGGCAGGAATCCCCCGCGGGGGCCCGGCCAAACTCGAAGCTCCCTCTTCTCTTTGGGCGGCGACCCAGATCCCGCAAGTAGCCATTCTCCCGGATCCCATGCCTCCCGATCCCGCCAACGCTCCCCGACGTCGGCGAATTCCGCGGTCTTTCAAGGAGCTCACGCCGTCGGACCATTTCAACCCGCGGACTTTCTTCCACGAGATGGTGTGGAAAGCCTGGCTCACCGAACGGGGAGGGTCCGTGAAGTCGCCCGAATTCCCCCAACTCAAGCAGGACGAACTCGCCCTGACCTGGATCGGGCATGCCTCGTTCCTGATGCAGTTCGACGGGTTGAACGCCCTGATCGACCCGAATTTCGCCAACTGGCTGTTCCTGCTGAAACGCCTGCGGCGTCCCGGTCTCCGACTCGAAGATCTTCCACCCATCGACCTGGTCCTGCTCACGCATGCCCATTTCGATCACTTCCACAAACCCACCCTGCGCCGGTTGCCCACCCCCAAGGTCGGGGTCATGCCCTGGGGTTGCGGCAATCTCGCGCGAAGACTCGGGTTCACCCGCATCATCGAACTGCGCTGGTGGGAATCGTTCGGGTCCGGCGACTGGAAGGTCACCCTCGTCCCCGCCAAGCACTGGGGCGCGCGCACCCTCCGCGACGAACACCGTGGCTACGGGGGATTCGTCTTCGAATATCGGGGGCGACGGATCTATCACGCCGGGGACTCGGCCTACTTCGACGGGTTCCTCGACATCGGGGAACGGATGAAGCCCGACATCGCCCTGCTGCCGATCGGTGCCTATTATCCGGAATCGTTCCGCCGCGTCCACATGGGGCCCGACGAAGCCCTGCGGGCCTTCCAGGACCTGAAGGCCAAATGGTTCGTCCCGATGCATTACGGGACGTTCAAACTCAGCTTCGAGTCGATGGACGAGCCCGCCCGTTGGCTCACCCAACTCGCCGCCGAGGCGGGCGTCACCGACCAGGTCCGGTTCCTCGAAGAAGGCGTTCCCTCGACGTTCTGATCCCACGAAGCCGCCGCCCGATCATTCGCCCGTGTGCTCCACCCGGATGACCGTCGGGCGATCCTTCACCACCGTCAGTCGGGCGATCTTCGCGACCGCCCGCATCAGCGCGGCATGCGGCGCATCATGCAGCATCAGGATCACGGGGACCGTGGCTCCCTCGTGGCCCTCGGGTTGGATGATCGATGAGATCCCGATCTTCGCCTCCGCCAGCACCGCCGCAATCCGCGCAAACACCCCGGGCCGATCGATCACCGTCAATCGGACGTAATACTGCGAGGCGACGGTATCCATCGACACCACCTGGATGGCTCCCGAGGCGTGCGCCACAAAGGCGGGAACCCGCTCATGACTCCCGTGGCGCAGGTCCAGCGCCGCATCCGCAAGATCGCTGAGCACCGAACTGGCCGTCGGATCCCCACCCGCACCCCGACCGTAGAACAGGGTTTCTCCCACCATGTCGCCGCGGACGGCGATGGCGTTGAAGGCGTGATTGACCGAGGCGAGAACATGGTCGTTGCGGATCAGGGCAGGGTAGACCGCCACCACGATCCCGGACCGCTGCGATTTGGAGCGGTGCTTCGAGGGCGATGCAACGGCTGCTCCGACCGTCTTGACGACGCCGAGCAGCTTGATGGTGTACCCCAGGCGCTCGGCGGACTCGATGTCCAGGCGGGTGACACCCCGGATGCCCTCGACGTGAACCTGCTCCGGCCGCACCCAGAACCCATGCGCCAGTGACGCCAGGATTCCGGTCTTGTGCGCCGCGTCATGGCCGTCCACATCCAGCGACGGTTCCGCCTCGGCGTAGCCCAGACGTTGGGCGTCCGCCAGGACATCGGAGAACTCGGCCCCCTCCAGCTTCATCCGGGTGA
>CAMCFL010000144.1 GCA_945873715.1 Akkermansia muciniphila | reverse complement strand
TACCGTCAACCGGTACTCAAGGTCGCCCTCGGAAACCGGATGGTGGAAGGGCCGGTGTGGGTACAACCGGGGCTTGCGGACAAGACCGTCGGGCTTGCGTTGGGCTATGGCCGGAAAGTCACCGGGCGGGTCGGACGGGGGAGTGGCTTCGATGCGTTCCCGCTGTTTCTCAAGGACAGCCGTCACATCGCGACGGGCGTCAAGGTGTCCCGGATTGCCGGGCGCAAATTGGTCGCGGTCACCCAGGAGCACGGCCTGATGGAAGGTCGGCCAGTCATCCGTGAGGCGAATCTCGCCCAGTTCGAGACCAAGCCGGACTTTGCGAAGCACATGGATATCGAGGCGCACCTGCCTCACTACGTGCCCTTCAAGGCAGAGTCGGACGGTCGGAACGTGGAGAAGCGTCCCCAGAACATCTACGAACATCCGTACGACCAGAATCCCTCGACGGTCTCGAAGATCCATCAATGGGGCATGGTGATCGACCTGTCTTCCTGCGTGGGCTGCAATGCGTGCGTCGTGGCCTGCCAGAGCGAGAACAACATTCCCATCGTCGGCAAGGATCAGGTGGCTCGCGGACGCGAGATGCACTGGATGCGCATTGACCGCTATTACAGCCACGATCCGAAGGCGGAATTGGGCTCGGACGCCGCGGCGGAAGACCCTCAGATGGTGGTCCAGCCGATGCTTTGCCAACACTGCGAAAGTGCGCCTTGTGAAAGCGTTTGCCCGGTGAACGCCACTGTGCATGACGAAGAGGGATTGAACGTCATGGCGTACAACCGTTGCATCGGGACACGGTACTGCGCCAACAACTGCCCCTATAAGGTCCGGCGCTTCAACTTTTTCGATTACAACAAGCGGGAGAGCGACTACGCCTCCGCCCAAAGCCAGCATTTCTTCAACGTCGGCAACCTGTACAAGGGTCCGTTCGGGCAGAATCGGAACGAGGCACCGGAATGGGAGATTGTGAAGTTGGTGCGCAATCCGGATGTCTCGGTCCGCATGCGCGGCGTGATGGAGAAATGCTCTTTCTGCGTGCAACGCGTGGAGCAGGCCAAGATCGCACGGAAGGTCGAGGCTGGGAACAGCGGGGACGTGGCCGTGCGCGAAGGGGACATCAGGACTGCGTGTCAGCAGGCTTGCCCGGCTGAGGCGATCGCCTTTGGCAACATTCTGGATCCCGACAGCGCCGTTTCAAAATTGAAAAAGGATCCGCGCAATTACTCGGTGCTCGGCTTCCTGGATACCCGCCCGCGGGTCACCTATCTCGCCCGGATCCGCAATCCGAACCCCGAGATGATGGACGCCAAGGTCGAGGGCCGCAGCGAGCCGGATTCCCAGCGCGACTACGAGCGTCATCGTCACGAGAGTCCCTTCAAGACCGGCCATGGCGACGCCCATGGCGAGCAGAAGCATTCTGCAATTCCCGTCCAGAAAGGAGCAGCCTGATGGCCACCGCCGCCACCGCCGCCGCCGGCAAGAAGGGGTCGCATGATCCCCTCAACGCACCCCCGGTTCTCAAGATTTACGATCCTCCCAAGGAACTTGAGCGTGAGCAGCTGGTCCTGAACAACCGCTCTTTGGGGTGGATCACGGATACCATTGCCGGCATCTGCGAGAAGCCCATGCCCGTCTGGTGGTGGCCTGCATTCATCTTCAGTGCCGGCGGGATGAGCATGATGTTTGCCTTGGTCGCCTACCTGATCTCGACCGGGGTTGGCGTCTGGGGCCTGAACCAACCCGCTGACTGGGCGTGGGACATCACCAACTTCGTCTTCTGGATCGGCATCGGCCACGCCGGCACCTTGATCTCGGCAGTCCTGTTCCTGCTCCGGCAGAAGTGGCGGACCTCGATCAACCGCGCGGCGGAAGCCATGACCCTGTTTGCCGTGGCCTGCGCCGGTATCTTTCCGGTGGTGCATACCGGTCGTGTCTGGTTTGCACTCTACCCGGGGTTCCTGATCCCGGCTCCCAACGCGAATGCCATCTGGCCGCAGTTCCGTTCGCCGCTGCTCTGGGACGTCTTCGCCGTCTCGACCTACGGAACGGTTTCCCTCCTGTTCTGGTACGTGGGACTCATTCCCGATCTTGCCACTCTCCGCGACCGGGCCAAGACGCTCCTGCGTAAGTTTGGCTATGGATTGTTTGCCTTGGGTTGGACCAACTCGAATCGCCATTGGAGCAATTACGAGAAGGCCTACCTGATTTTTGCCGGCCTCAGCACGCCGCTGGTGCTGTCTGTGCACTCGATCGTCTCGTTCGACTTTGCCGTGTCCGTGGTTCCCGGATGGCACACGACGATCTTCCCCCCTTACTTCGTTGCCGGTGCGATCTTCTCCGGCTTCGGCATGGTGCTCACGCTACTGATCCCATTGCGGTCACTGTTCAACCTCCACGACATCATTACGACCCGGCACATTGAACTGATGTGCAAGGTGATCCTGGCGACCGGATCCATCGTTGGGTACGCGTACGGCATGGAGTTCTTCATCGCCTGGTACGGCGGGAGCCCTTACGAGCTCTATGCCTTCAAGAACCGCGCCTTTGGGCCCTACTGGTGGGCGTACTGGAGCATGATCTCCTGCAATGTGATCAGCCCGCACCTTTTCTGGTCGAGGACCCTGCGGACCTGGCCGCTCTTCGTCTGGTTCGTTTCCATCGTCGTCAACATCGGCATGTGGTTCGAGCGGTTTGTCATCATCGTGACCTCGCTCCACCGGGATTACCTCCCGTCCAGTTGGGGGTACTTCACACCGAGTTGGGTGGATGTGTTCACGTTCGTTGGTAGTTTTGGACTATTCATGACCCTGTTCCTGCTTTTCATCCGGTTCCTGCCGGCCATCGCCATCAGCGAGGTGAAGGGGGTCACGCCCCAGGCGGACCCGCACCATCCTCTGGGCGGTGCCAAGGAACATCATTGAGGAGGCACGAAGGAATCAACATGAGCGCTTCCGTTGCAAGACCCCATGGCCTCCTGGCCGAATTCGAGACTCCGGCTGACGTGATGAACGCGGCCATCCGCTGTCGTGACGCCGGTTTCACCAAGTGGGACGTCTATACCCCGTTTCCCATCCACGGAATGGATGAGGCGATGGGGGTGAAGAAGTCCCCGGTGGGTTGGTTCACGTTCGTGGGAGGTGTCACCGGATTCTTTACCGGGATGACCATGATCTGGTTCATGAACAAGTTCGACTACCCGCTGGTGGTCGGCGGCAAGCCGTTGTTCACGCCACTCTATGCCTTCCCCGTTTCCTATGAGCTGACCATCCTGCTGGGCGCCTTTGCGACCCTGTTCGGGATGCTGTTCCTGAATCGCCTTCCCAGACTCTATAACCCTCTGTTGAAGGTCGAACGCTTCAAGCGGGCTTCCAATGACCGCTTTTTCGTGTGCATCGAAGCCGCAGATCCCAAGTATGCTCCTGAGGCCACACGCGAGTTTCTTGCCGATCAATGCCACGCCATGGCAGTCGAAACCGTGGAGGAATAAATGAAAAAGTTCCTGATCTATTTCTTCACGTTCTGGGCGCTGTCCCTGGTCGCCATCGTCAGCATCGCTGGCTTTCGCGGTGGTTTGTCCCGCAAGCCGCCCTTGGAGGTGTTTCCCGACATGGACCGCCAGCCGAAGCTTCGCCCTCAAACCAAGGCCGCCTTCGCGGGCTTTGGCGACGGTTTGAGCAGTCGTTTGCATGTCGCCGGGACCGTCTCCCGTGAGGCGGCCCGCGAAGCGGGTGACTTCGCCACGGGCAAGAATGCAGACGGATCCTGGGTCGATGCCGTGCCAGTTCCGGTCACCCGTGAATTGGTCCAGCGGGGGCGCGAGCGGTACGGGATCTATTGTGCTCCCTGCCACGGCGTGGCGGGCGACGGAAACGGTGTGACCACCAAGTTCGGCATGGCGGCCGTGGCGAAGTTGCATGACGAACGGCTCATCAAGATGGCGGATGGTGAGATCTTCAACACGATCAGCAATGGCAAGAACCTGATGCTGCCCTACAGCGACAAGCTCGATCCCAACGATCGATGGGCCGTCATCTCCTATGTCCGCGCCCTCCAATTGAGCCGGCTTGGGAAGAAGGAAGAGATTCCGGACGCGGTGCGGACAGCCCTGAAATGATGCGACCATGAAGACACTCACTCGCTTTTTTGGAATGTTGGTCGCCTGCCTGGCCCTGCTGGGATGGGTCGGGTTCGGGACTGTCCAGGCTCTGGCTGAGGACGCGGCGTCGGCGAAGCCGGAGACGGTGGCCGCGGCTCCAGGCGTCACCGCTGCGGCGGATGCTCATGTCCATGCCGCCGATGGGCATGCCCATGCCGCGGGCGAAGGCAAGAACCTGCTTCGGGAGATTGGCCTCCGCTATCTGACGGCATACATGTTCTGTCTTTCCATCTGTGTGGGAGCCCTGTTCCTGCTCTTCATCCATCACCTGTTTGATGCGTCCTGGTCGGTTCCCATCCGGCGCGTCGTCGAGCAGATGGCGGCTTTGCTGTTTCCGTGGATGCTGATCCTGTTGATTCCGATCCTTCTGTTGCAGAGGCAGATTTATCCGTGGCTGAGCATTGATCCTGCGGGTGACCATTCGCTGGAGGTTAAGCGGGCGCTGTTCAACGTTCCCACGTTCAACATCCTCCTGCCCCTGCTGGTGGCCAGTTGGGGGTTGATTGCCCACACTTTCCGTAAGTGGTCCATCGCTCAGGACAAGGATGGGGCTGCAATCTGGACGCGGAAAGCCCGGGTATTGGCGGCAGTGGGGATCTTCTACTTCGCGTTCTCCCTGACGCTGGGATGTATCTACCTGATGAAGTCCCTCCAGCATCAGTTCTTCAGCACGATGTATGGCGTGTACTACTTTGCCGGCAGTGTCTGGACGGCGCTGATCACGGTCTGGGTGGTGACCCTGTGGCTGAAGATCAAGGGACCTCTCAGCCAGGTGATCCATCAGCGACAGATCCAGGATGTGGGCGTGTGGTTCTTCGCCTTCACGGTCTTCTACGCTTACATCCATTTTTCCCAGTACTTCCTGATCTGGAACGCGGCATTGCCAGAGGAGACCTTCTGGTACGTGAACCGTGAGCAGGGATCCTGGAAGTGGGTTGGGTTTACGATTCTCTTCGGTCACTTCTTTGTTCCCTTCCTGGTGCTGCTGAACCAGGACGTGAAGATGAATCCGGCGATCATGGTTCCAATGTGTGGGTGGGCTTGGTTGATGCATTTCGTCGACATGACTTACAACATCATGCCGACCTATGGTCCGCTCAAGATGGGGCCGCAGGTCTCGTTCTGGGATCCCTTGTTCTGGTTCGGCATGCTTGCGTTGCTGGGATTCTTCTTCCTGCGGAACTTCAGGTCGGCGGCACCGTATCCTCTCCGGGACCCCCGGCTCAAGGAGGCGATCACCCACCACGTCATCCCGGCGCCCGGTGCGGCCGCCCATCATTAACACGGACATCCCTATGAGCGACCCTACTTGCTGCACGGAAAAGACCCGCACGGTGCTGGCCTATTTTGTTGGGACTCTCGGAGCCTTTCTCATCATCGGTGCCATGGCTTGGTTGGTTGTCCGCCAGGACACTCCGGCGGTCGATGCCGCTCTGGCCGCCAACCGGAAGGCGACCCGTCTCAAGATTGATCACGAAGGTGCAGCAGAGCTGAACAAGTTTGCCGTGGATCCGAACAAGGAGAATCTGGCCCGTCTGTCGGTTGACCGAGCCATGGAGGTTTTTGTCGCCGAGTGGGGCGCGGGTGCGGCGCAGGGGCGAGCCAAGCTCCTGGAGCGTCTGGAAGCCTCCAAGAAGACCGCAAGCTTCGAGTGATCCGGTGGCATCCATGAATGTCTTGGCCATCTTGATGATCGGGGGAGTCGTGGCGGTGCCTGCCGTCGGCTTGTGGGCGCTGCACTGGGCTTCCCGCAACGGCGAGTTTCGGCTCGTTGACCGTGCCGCACTTCTTCCGTTCGACGACGAGGAGCCCGTTGGGCAACCGACGGACCTCATTCTGAACCGCCATTCGCCGACGACATGAGCTCACCTTCCAAGACCTTCTCGGCTCTGCTACCGGGCGACCTTCCGGAGGATCCGGCCAAGCGTGCGTTGTTGGCGGAGATCGATGCCTCATGCCGGGTCCCCGTGCTCTTTTTTGTGGTGAGCGGGCTGCTGTGGTTGCTGGCCGGAACGGTGCTTGCGCTGGTTGCCAGCATCAAATTGCACTCGCCGGGATTTCTTGCCTCTTGGGAGTTCCTGACCTTTGGCCGGGTTCGGCCCGCGCATCTGAATACGGTCATTTACGGGTTCGCTTCGCAGACGGGAATCGGTGTGACCCTGTGGCTGATGTGCCGGTTGTGCCGGGTTCCTTTTGTTGCGCCGGGGTTGGCGACGGTGGCGGCCCTGTTCTGGAACATCGGTCTCACCGTGGGGGTGGTGGGAATCCTGGCGGGGGATTCGACTTCGATCGAGTGGATGGAAATGCCGCGGTATGCGACTCCCATCCTTTTCGTCAGCTACGCCTTGGTGGCGGTGTGGGCGGTGATCACCTTCCGTCTGCGCCAGGAACGCCACCTGTATGTGTCCCAGTGGTATCTGTTGGCGGCACTCCTGTGGTTTCCGTGGTTGTATGCGACTGCCCAGATCATGCTCCTGGTTGATCCGGCGCGCGGAGTGGTTCAAGCGGCGGTGAACTGGTGGTTTGCCCACAACGTCCTCGGACTTTGGTTTACCCCGATCGGTTTGGCGGCCATCTACTATTTCATTCCGAAGGTCATCGGGCGTCCGATCCATTCCTATTATCTGAGTGTGCTCGGTTTCTGGTCACTGGCCCTGTTCTACAATTGGAACGGCCTTCACCACCTCATCGGCGGCCCCATGCCGGCCTGGATGATCACGGTGTCGATCGTGGCCAGCGTGATGATGCTGATTCCGGTCACCACGGTTGCCATCAATCATCATCTCACGATGTGGGGCCATTTTGGAAAGCTCCGATACAGCCCAACCCTGCGGTTCGTGGTGATTGGAGCGCTGTGCTACACGGCGACGAGCCTGCAGGGGGTGGCAAATTCCTTCCGGGGCATCAGCGAGGTGATTCATTTCACCCATCACACGATCGCCCATGCTCACCTGGGACTCTATGGATTCTTCACCATGGTGATGTTTGGGTCCCTTTACTACATCATCCCAAGGATCACCCAGCGTGAGTGGCCGTCCCTTGGGCTGATCTCGATTCATTTCTGGGGATGCTTCCTTGGGCTGGTCCTGTACGTGGCACCGCTCAGCCTGGGTGGAATCCTGCAGGGATTGGCCATGAACGACGCTTCGATCCCGTTTCT
>CAMCFL010000143.1 GCA_945873715.1 Akkermansia muciniphila | reverse complement strand
CCTCTTCGACATCGTCGACAATGATCCCAACCTCCTCGGCAACCTCCGCCTGCAACGGATCGAAGCCCTCTCCCGCCGCGCCGCCGCCGAGGAACGGAGTGCGGCCATCGGACGCCAGATCGAGGAACAGGAACGTTCCCTGCGCCTTTCCATCGAGGCCGCCCGCACCCGGCTCGACGCCGCCCGCTACGCCGCCAACACGGCCCGACTCCAGTTCGAACGGATCAAGTCCCTCTATCAGGACCGACGCGGCCTCGCCTCCGAACGCGAGTTCGAACTGGCCACCCTGGAACGCGATCGCACCGCCGCGGAGCTCATCCGTGCCGAAGCCGACCTCAAACGTGCGGAGACCGATGGCATGGCCTCCATCAACTCCAGCATGGCCGCCCGGGAATCCGCCCGCTCCGACCTCGCATCGGCTTCCCAGGCCGTGATCGGCCTCGAGATCCAGATCGAACAGACCACCATGCAACGGGTCGTCGCGCCCCGCGATGGCATCGTCTTCCGCGTCCAGGCCACCGAGGGCACCTTCCTCCGCGCCGGCAGCGCGCTCTGCACCATCATTCCCGAGACCGAAAGCCGCATGATCGAGCTCTGGCTCGACGGCAACGACATGCCGCTCGTCCACAGCCGCGAGATCGATTCCGAGGGCCGCCTGCGCCGCGAGGGCAGCCCCGTCCGCATCCAGTTCGAGGGCTGGCCTGCCGTCCAGTTCGTCGGATGGCCTTCCGTCGCCGTGGGAACCTTTGGCGGCGAGGTCGTGCTCGTCGATCCCACTGACAACGGAAAGGGCCAGTTCCGCGTCCTCGTCTCCCCACGCCCCGACCTCGTCGAACGCAACGGCCGCATGGTGGAACAGGGTTGGCCCGCCAACCGCTGGCTCCGTCAGGGCGTCCGCGCCAATGGCTGGGTCCTGCTCCAACGCGTCCCCCTCTGGTTCGAAATCTGGCGGCAACTCAACGGCTTCCCACCCGTCGTCGCCGACGGCGAACCTGACAAGTTCCAGGGAAGGCTTGGCCGATGAAGCAAGTCGTGGAGAGTTTCCAGAATCCAGTTCCCAGTCGCCAGAAGAGTGCCTGGGGGCGCGGGCGTCCCCGCCCGCTTCGAAGAGGCCAATCCCGGAGGGCCGAGCTCCGCGAGTCCGCACTGCCCACCCTCCGGCGTCCATCCCTCCGGCATCTGGCCACTGGGAACTGGCTTCTGGTCTCTCTCCTGGCAGTCCTCCTGCTCGGCCCGCACGCCCGCGCCCGGGCCGACGTCCCCGCGGAACCGATCCTCGTCCTTCCCGACGTCCTGCGCTCGGTCACCAACCAGTATCCGCCGCTGCTCGCCGCCCTGATCGAACGGGATATTGCCAACGGCCGCCTCCGCAGCGCGCAGGGGGCCTTCGATTTCAATGTCTTCGCCAAGTCCTTTGGCAATCCGACCGGCTACTACGACTACGGCACCTTTGACGCCGGGTTCGAACAGTTCCTCGGCATCTGGGGCAGCACGCTGTTCGGCGGCTATCGCATCACCCGCGGTACGCTTCCCGACTACGACAAGAACCGGACCCAGGATGGAGGCGAACCCCGGTTGGGCGTCCGCATTCCCCTGCTGCGCGATGGATCCATCGACCGTCGCCGTGCCGCCATCCTCCAGGCCCGTCTCGACCAGGAACTCGCCGACCCCTTCATCCTCCGGCAGCAACTGGATTTCGTCCGCGCTGCTTCCGTCGCCTATTGGTCGTGGCTGGGTGCCGGCCGACGCCTCCAGGTCGCCGAGGAACTCCTGCGAGTCGCCTCCGACCGGGGTGCGGCCCTCACCAACCAGGTCAGCAGCGGTCTGATCCGCCCGATTGTCCTGACCGACAACCAGCGTCTCATCGTCTCCCGCCAGATCTCCGTCGTGCAGGCCCGACGCCGATTCGAAGCCTCGGCCATCGCCCTCTCGCTCTTCTTCCGGGATCCGCGAGGCAACCCGATCCCCGCCGGCCGGGAACGGCTCCCAGGGGATTTTCCGGCAGCCAACCCACCTGATTCCAACGGGGTTTCGACCGACATCGAACTCGCCTATCTCGCCCGGCCCGAAGTCCGGCGCATCCAACTCCAGCGCCAACGCACCGAGGTGGACCGCAGGTTGGCGAAGAACAACCTCCTTCCCAACCTGGATATCGGTGCCTCCGTCAGCCAGGACTTCGGCCAGGATCGCTACAAGGACAAGTCCCGCTTCGAGGTCGAAGCCGGGGTCGAACTGAGGATCCCTCTCCAACGCCGCGACGCCCAGGGCCGCGTCGCCGCCGCCGAAGCCCAACTGGACCGCCTCGCGAACGAGGAAGCCTTCGCCCGGGATCGCATCGCCGCCGAGATCCGCGATGCCTTTTCGGCCTGGATGGCCGCCTCCGACCAGATCACCCAGACCCGATCCAACGTCGAACTGGCCCGCACCCTCGAGCAAGCCGAGGGGGTGATGTTCGAACGGGGTGCCTCCGACCTCCTCGCCGTGCAGATCCGGGAACTGGCCTCCTTCGAAGCCCGTGTCCTCGAAGCGGACGCCCTGACCGATTACTTCCGCGCCCAGGCCGATTATCACGCCGCCACCGCGCGGCGCTAATCCTGAAGGAGTGCCCACGAATCACACCAACCACACCAAAAGCAGTGGCAGGCTTCCGGTTTCGTGTGCTTCGTGTGTTTGGTGGGCAACCCAACCCCACTCGAGCGAGCCAGTGCCAGGCACCAGATCCAGAACCCGACGGATTACACGACAAGACGCTCCCACTCCAGACCGGGGAAATGACCGAAGTTGACCAGGAGTCCAACTCGACGATTCGCGGCGTGAAGGTAGTTGATCAGCTGTGCCCGGTGTTCCCCGGTAAGCGCAGACACGGTCTTCAACTCGAGCACCAGCACGTCGCAACAGATAAAATCGGCAGAATAGCGACGATTGAGGATGTGCTGCTTGTAGGTAATCGGGATGGGAACCTCTCGCTCGACATGGATCCCACGGAGGCGGAACTCGATTTCGAGGCACTCCTGATAGACCGCTTCGAGGAAGCCACAGCCCAATTGCCTGTACACTTCAAAACACGCGCCCATCACCGCGAAGCACTCGTCCTGATGGAGGAGGGGCTTAGCGGTAGGGTGCGACTCGATTGATTCGTTCATGGCAGCAATGTCTACAAGCTCTTTGACCTGAAGGTTACGGCTTCGGGACATACGGCCCGGACGCGCACCCACCAAAAAGGTGCCCACGAATCACACCAACCACACCAAAAGCAGCGTCAGGCTTCCGGCTTCGTGTGCTTCGTGTGTTTCGTGGGCAACCCAATCCGATCCCGTCACCTCCCCAATCGCGCACCCACCAAAAAGGTGCCCACGAATCACACCAACCACACCAAAAGCAGCGGCAGGCTTCCGGTTCCGTGTGCTTCGTGTGTTTGGTGGGCAACCCAACCCCACCCTTCCTCTCGACGCCCCACCCTTCCCCGGCGGATGCTCCGGCCATGAACCGGCATCGCACCAGCAGACGACAGTTCGTCGCCGGCACCCTTGCTGCCGGTGGGATGTGGCTCGGAACCGGATGCGGAAAGAACGACCCCAACCGCCGCGAAGTGGTCGTCTATTCCAGCATCGACGACGTGTACGCCCGGGCCATGGCCGAAGCCTTCACCACGCGCACCGGCATCGAGGTCCGTCTGGTGACCGATACCGAGGAAACCAAGAGCACCGGCCTCCTCAACCGCCTGATCGCCGAAGGAAACCGACCGCAGGCGGATGTCTTCTGGAGCGGCGACGCCATGCGCGCAGCGATCCTCAAGCAACGGGGATTGGCGCGCCCGATCCTGTCAGAGGAGTTGAAGGCCTACCCCGACGAACACCGGGATCCGGACGGCCAACTCGCCCGCTTCTCCGCCCGACTCCGCGTCCTCCTTTTCCATCGGGACCGCGTCCCGGAATCCTCCCGACCCAAGTCGATCCACGACCTGGCCCATCCCCGCTTTCGCGGGCGTTCCTGCCTCGCCAACCCGCTGTTCGGCACCACTTCGATGCATGCCGCCGCCCTGTTCGAGACTCTCGGTGAATCGGCCGCCCGCCAGTTCTTCCAGTCCCTCGATTCCAACGACGTCCGCATGCTCTCCAGCAATGGCGAGGTCCGTCGCCGCGTCGCCTCCGGCGAATTCGATCTCGGCCTGACCGACAGCGACGACGCCAGTGTGGCCCTGCTCGACCGACAACCCGTGGGATTCGTCCTGCCCGACCAGGACGGCATGGGCACGCTTCTCGTTCCCAGCGCCGCCGTCCTGATCCAGTCAGGACCGCACCCCGCCGAGGGACAGCGGTTCATCGACCACCTGCTCTCGGCGGAGGGGGAACAATTCCTGGCCGACAGCTCCGCCGCCCAGATCCCCCTGCGACGCGGGCTTGCCACCCCTCCGATGTTCGGACGCCCCCTGACCGACCTCCGCACGCTGAACCTCGATCCGGACCGGTTGGGACGGCGATTGGCCGAACTTCAGGACGGCTTCCTTCGCGACTGGGTCGCCTCCCGCATGGCGCGATGACCGAACCCATGGCCAACCCATTGAAGTTCGCACGGACGGTTCCCTGGAAGCCACTGGCGACCGGGCTGCTGCTGACCTTGGTGTGGCTCCCGCTGGTCGCCCTCTGGATCGGCGGACAGGCAGATGGATCCGGGTTCCGCTGGCTTGGGGACGCAGCCTTCACCGGAGCCCTGCGTCGGAGCGGCCTGCTGCTGGCCTCCCTGATTGCCACCGGCCTGTTCATCGGGTTGCCGGCGGGTGTCTGGATTGGGCTGCACCCGTTCCGCGGACGAAGCCTGTTCCTGGGAATGCAATGCCTGCCCCTGCTGCTTCCGCCGTTCCTGGTTTCCATCGGGCTGTCCTTCCTCCGCCCCTGGCTGCCCTACGCCCAGCAGGACTGGGTGGATGGCCTTTCCGGTTGCGTCCTCACCGGTGCCCAACGCGTGATCCCGGTCGCCCTCGTCACCGCGGTTCTCACCACCTTCCGGATTCCACCCAGCCAACGCGCGGCGGCGGCCATGGCCGGGGGCGAACCCCTCCTCTTCCGTCGGGTCTGCCGAAGGGTCTTTGCCGTCGTCGCCGCCGCCACCGTCCTCGCCTCGCTCCACGTCCTGGCCGACCCCGGCCCCGCCCAGATCATGGGTTACCACGGCGCCGCCAGTGAGATCCTGATCGCCTTCTCGGCCCGGTACGACGTCGCGCAGGCCGGACAGAAGGCGATGTCCCTCACCCTGCTGCTGATCCCGATCCTCCTGCCGGTCGTCGCCATCCTGTCGCGCTCCCTGCGAAACCTCCTGACCCACCGCGACACCGTCGGGGTGGGTCCGGAATCCGATGCCGGACCCTCCGTCCCCGGCCGGAGTGGATCGACGGCCCTGTTGGCCTGGGGTCTGACCGGACTTCTCTTCGGCCCGGTGATCCTTGGCCTCCTGCGACCGCTCCTGGTGCCGACCATCACCGGCGTCGCGGGGCAGGCCTGGAAAGCCCTGACCTCCACGCTCGGTGTGACCCTGCTCCACGCTGCCACTGCCGGGTTGACCGCGACGATCGTCGGCTGGAGTGCTGCCGAAATGGCGGGCCGCTCGCCCCGTCACCGCAGCGTCTGGTTGTGGAGCGCCTTCCTTCTCCTGTCGCTTCCCGCCTCGCTCTACGCGCTGGGCGTGGCCTGGCTTTCCGGCCAGATGCCGCTCGGTCTCGAACCTCTGGTCCGCAGCCGCTGGCGGGTCGGGATCACCCTCGGCTTCTGTCTCTCGCCGATGTCGGTGCTCCTGGGCCTCTGGTCCCGGGCGCTGCTCTCGCCGCGCATGGAGGAACAAGCCACCCTCATGGGGGTTTCCCGCGGACGCTTCGCCGGGTCCGTCCTGCTGCCCCTCCTCCTCCCTGCGCTGATCGCCTCCACGCTGGCGGTCGCCGTGCTCGCCGCCGCCGAGGTTGCCCCCACCCTCCTCCTCCAACCCCCGGGTGAAACCACCTTCCCCGGGCGCCTCTTTTCCATGATGGACAACGCTTCGGAACGGCTGGTCGCAGCCCTGGCCACCGTGTACCTCGGCGGGGCCACCCTCGCCGTCCTTGGCGTCGTCCTCGCCCTCGCCCAGTACCGGCGCTTCAAGGGAATCCGACCATGAACGATCTCGTCCGACTCCACCAGGTGTCGAAGACCTTCGCCGGCCGCCCCGTTCTTCGCCAGGTCAACCTGACGATCCGACCCAGGGAACATCACTGGATCACCGGCCCTTCCGGCTGCGGCAAGTCCACCCTGCTCCGCCTCATCGCCGGACTCGAAACACCCGATGCCGGCGAAGTCCACATCGCCGACCAGGTGGCTTCGGATGCCGGACGCATCCGCATCCCGCCCCACCGTCGCGGACTGTCAATGATGTTCCAGGACCTCGGCCTCTGGCCCAACCTGACCGTCCGCGGCAATGTCCTCCTCGGACTGAGCGGCACCGGACGTCCCCAATCCGAGCGGGACGCCTGGGCACACAGCGCGTGGGAAGCCTGCGAAGTCGGGCATCTGCTGGACCGACGTCCGGCAGAACTGTCGGGAGGCGAACAACAACGCGCCGCGCTGGCCCGGGCCCTGGCACCGCGTCCCGGACTGCTCCTGCTGGACGAACCGTTCGCCGGTCTCGACCTGCTGCTTCGACGCACCCTGATCGATCGTCTGCTGGATCTCGCCGCCCGCTTCGAGACGACGCTCTGCCTCGTCAGCCATGATCCGATGGATGCCGAACGCCTGCACGCGACGGTCTCCGTGCTGGAAGACGGAGCCATCTGCGAGACCGGTCCCCTTCAAACCCTGCTGGCCGATCCCCGCAGCCAGACCCTGCGGGCGTGGCAGAATGCCGCCAACCGCGACGCCTGAAGGTCCTGCCATCCCCGTTCATGGGACGCCTCGGGGCGCACACGGTTGAAACCACCACGGCACAACGAAAGCCACGCCCGACCCCGCAGCACCTGGTGCCCGTCGCTTCGTGGTTGGTTTGAGGAGGGTTCGCCCTTGTCCGCCAGGCCCCGGCGTAACGCACACCCGCTATCCCCGATGGGCCCCGACGCAAGTCGACTGGATTCAATCCCTGACCCTGAGGGGCTCGCTCGCGCTATTCCGCCGGGGGGTTCCCGGCCTTGGCAAAGCCGAGGCCTTCAAGATCTGCGGTGTCGACCGTGGCAACCCCGGTAACGCCGTTCTGAAGCAGGCTTCGCGCGGACTCGGCGGTGGCGGAGATCTCGCGCAACCGTTCCAGCGGAACCCGGATTCCACCTGCGTCCACGGCGGGAAGTTTCCATTCATGGGGAGTCATTGCGCTGAAA
>CAMCFL010000142.1 GCA_945873715.1 Akkermansia muciniphila | reverse complement strand
GCATCTGCTCGTAGGCATCCTTGGGGAGGACCGCCTTGACCAGGAGCGGAATGGATCCGGCGGTGGAAACGACGGTGACGGTCTTGGTAACGGTGCCGAACTTTCCAGCGAGATTCATGGTGGCCCCCACCTCCCCGCCCTCGCCCGGCTTGAGCACCCAGGGCGTCGAAGGCAGGCGGGCCGCCGTGCATCCACAGGAAGTGTGCACCGATGTGATGGTCATCTCTTCCTTGGAGATGTTGGTGACCGCAAAGGCGAACTTGGCCTCCGTCTCGCCGACCTTGACGTTGACCGTCTTTTCCTTCGCGTCGAACTGCAACCCGGCGGGATCACCCTTGAAGGGGGTCACCACCCGCGCCGGTGCCGTGTAGGTGAACCCATTGGTAAGTGCCTTGACCGGGCGAAGAACCGTGCGGTTGGTCGTCAGATTGGACCGCTTTGGAATCGGCGGAAACGGCGGCGGATTCAAGATCTGCGGATCCAGGGCCTGCGCCAGGACGCCCGCCACGGGAAGGATCATGGCCAAGGCCCAAGTGAAAACCACCCGACGAGTGCACATTCCTTTGTCCATACCAGACAGACGCCGATTGAAAAGCCCCTTTCACGAGCGGGGCGAAGGTGGGTGCATCTTGAGTTTGTCATGCGTGTAGGCCGCCTGCCCTCAGGCGGCGATGTCAGAACGCCCGCTGAGGGCAGCGGGCCTACATCCATGACAACAAACTCAAAATGCGCCCGATGGAGACCATCAACAGAAAGCCCGACGGGCCTTTCGACCCGACGGGCTTCATCAGGACGGATCCTGAGGCTAGTCCCCGGAACCACCGTCGCTGCCCAACTGGTCGATCAGGCTGATCAACGGCAGGAACAGGGCGATCACGATCGATCCGACGATGACGGCCAGAAACACGATCATGATCGGTTCCAGCAGCGAAGTCATCGCCGTGACGGCGTTGTCAACCTCTTCATCGTAGTTGTCGGCAATCTTCAGGAGCATCTCCGGCAAGGCACCCGTCTGCTCACCGACGTCCACCATCGAGATCACCATGGGCGGGAAGACGGCGGACTTTTCCAGCGGCGCGGTGATGGTCTCGCCTTCCTTGACGCTCTCGTACACGGCGGCGACGGCATTGGCGACGACGAGGTTGCCGGCCGTCTCCTTGACGATGGTCAAGGCCTGAAGGATCGGGACACCGGATTGGACCAGGGTGCCCAGAGTCCGGGTGAACCGGGCGATGGCTACCTTGGAGACCACCGAGCCGATCACCGGCAGCTTGAGCTTCACCTTGTCCCAGATGTACTGCCCCTTCTTGGTCCGCATCGCGACCTTGAAGGCGATGATGATGGCGACGATTGCCCAGATCACCGGACCCGGCAGGGGAATTCCCCCGGCCCATTCGGGAAAGATGATGGTCGAATCCTTGAGCGTGTCGGAGATTCCCAGGATGAAAAGGGTGAAACCCGGCATGCCCGCGTCGCCACCCAACAGATCGGCGAAGATCGTCTTGAACTTGGGCACCACCACGATCATGAGCAGTGCCAGGATGCCGACCGCCACCGTCATGACGGCCGACGGATAGAACATGGCCGCGATGACCTTGCCCTTGATCTTCTCGGCCTTCTCCATGAACTCGGCGAGGCGCTTGAGGACGACCTCGAGCACACCGCCGATTTCGCCGGCCTTCACCATGTTGACGAAGAGGCGATTGAAGACCTTGGGATGCTGGGCAAGCCCCTCGGAGAAGGTGGAACCGCCTTCGATCGAAAGGGCCAGATCACCCAGGATGCGCTTGAGCGTCGGGTTGCGCTCCTGCTTGCTGAGCACCCGCAAGCCGCGCAACAGGGGGAGACCGGCTTCAACCAGCGTGGCCAACTGACGGGTGAAGGTCGTGAGGACCTTTGGCTTCACGCCACTGCCGAAGGAGAAGTTGAGGCTGCCCTTGGTCTTTCCCTTGCCTTTCGGGTCGGCCTTCTTGGCCGCCTTGGCGTCCTTGGGCTTGTCAGCCTCGACGACCTTGGTGGGCAGGAAACCCATCTCCTTCAGGCGGGTGATGGCCTCCGCCTGACTGGCAACTTCGAGAACACCCTTGGTTTCCTTGCCGCGGGTATCCATCGCCTCGTATTTGAACTTGGGCATAACGACCTCCAGATCAGAAAAACGCCGTTGCGTTGATTACGTGTACTTCAACACCTCTTCCACCGTGGTCTCGGCGTTGTAGATCGACCGAAGACCGTCCTCTCGGAGGGTCACCATGCCCATCTCGACCGCCTTCTGCCGGATGACCACGGTGGGAGCGCGTTCATTGATTAGAGTGCGGATGGCGTCGGTGATCACGAGCAATTCAAAGATTCCCTTGCGGCCCTTGTACCCATTGTCGTTGCAGGCCTGACAGCCGCGACCGTAGTAGAACATCTTGTCGCCGATATCGTGCGGCGAGAGGCCCATGTTGGCCAACTGCCCTTCGCTTGGCTCGAACGGGGTCTTGCACTTGCTGCACACCCGACGGACCAACCGTTGCGCCAGCACGGCAAGCAGCGTTGAAGAGATCAGGAATGGTTCCACCCCCATGTCCACCAACCGCGTCACGGCACCGGAGGAATCGTTGGTGTGAAGCGTCGAAAGGACCAGGTGGCCGGTGAGCGACGCCTGAATCGCGATCTGCGCCGTCTCCAGATCGCGCATTTCTCCCAGCATGATGATGTCGGGGTCCTGCCGGAGGAAGGCGCGCAACGCCTTCATGAAGGTCATTCCCACGCCTTCATTGACCTGCACCTGCATGATGCCCTCGATGTCGAACTCCACCGGGTCCTCGACCGTGAGCAACTTGGTGTCGATCACGTTCACCCGGCGCAACGCCGAGTACAGCGTGGTGGTCTTTCCACACCCGGTCGGGCCAGTGACGACAAAGATGCCGTTGGGCTGGTTGATCGCCTCGACACAATAACCGAAAACCTGCTTCGGGAGCCCCAGCGACTCCAACTCAAGGCTGATGGAGCTGCGGTCCAGAACACGCAGCACCACCGATTCCCCGAATGCCGTCGGCAGGGTCGAGACACGAAGGTCGATCTGCTTGCCGGCGATGGTCACCGAGATGCGGCCGTCCTGCGGAAGGCGGCGCTCGGAGATGTTCAGGTTCGCCATCACCTTGAGACGGGACGTCACCGGACTCGCCAGATGCCGGGGCGGAGGCGTCATCTCATACAGCGCACCGTCCACGCGGTAACGGATCTTGAACTCGTCCTCGAACGGCTCGAAATGGATGTCCGATGCCCGATCCTGAACCGCCTGCATCAGCACCAGGTTCACGAACTTGACGATGGGCGCGTCGTTGACCGCGTCGTCATCCGCCTGCGCCGCCGCCTTGACCGAGGCAGTCTCCGGAACGTCCTCACCAAACTGGGCGATCAGGTCGGCGTAACCCCCGGCTGCCTGCGCCGGATAAAACTTCTCGATCGCCTTCAGGATCTCGGCCGGATTGGAAACGACCAACTGGATCTGGAACTTGATCGTGAACCCCAACTCGTCGATGACCGCCGGGTTGAGCGGATCCGCCAGGGCGATCTGCACCGTGTCGCCATAGAGCGCGAGGGGGATGCACTGGTACATCCGAGCGCTTTCAGCGGGAACGGCGGCGATCACCTCCGGGGTCATCTGCCCCTCGTCCACCGCCACCACCATGGTTCCGAGGTGATCGGCGATGATCTGCAGGGCGGAGTCGAGATCGAGCAGTCCGTAATCCTGGACCACCTGGAGCACGGACTTGCCGCTGCGGCCAACCTCCTGGACAACTTCGTCCAACTGGAGATCGTCCAGCAATCCGCGTTCGCGGATGAGGGACAAGAGGGGGTCAGAGGCGACTTCAGGCATGGTTGGGGGTTCCTGTGGGGTCAGGGCTTGCGACGGGACTGGGCCTCGGCCTTGGCCTGCTTCAATTCCTGCACCTTCTGGTGGATGGTGGTGGGATCCTGCGCCTTGTTGATGACCTCTTCCTCGGCGATCAATCCCTGCGTCCACTTGTCGATCAGGAACGAATCCAGCGTCACCATGCCGTACTTGGCCCCGGTTTGGATGTCCGACTGGATCCGGAAGGTCTTGTTGTCACGGATAAGGGCACCGACCGAAGGCGTATTGATCATGACCTCAAAAGCCGCTACCCGCCCCGGCTTGTCCATGCGGGGAATCAGCAACTGGGAAATCACCGCCTGCAACACCGTGGAGAGCTGGATGCGGATCTGCTCCTGTTGGTTCGTCGGGAAGGCATTGACGATCCGGTCAATCGTCTTGGCCGCACCGGTCGTGTGGAGCGTGCCGAAGACCAAGTGACCCGTTTCAGCAGCCGCGATCGCCGCCTCCATCGTTTCCAGATCCCGCAACTCGCCCACCAGAATCACGTCCGGGTCCTGTCGGAGCGCACGGCGAAGGGCCTCGGCGAAGTTGGGAACATCGACGTTCACCTCGCGCTGGGTCACCACGGCCTTCTTGTGCTTGTGATAGTACTCGATCGGATCCTCGATCGTGATGATGTGGGCGTGGTTCGACTCCTCGTTGATGATGTTGATCATCGAGGCGAGGGTCGTGGTCTTGCCGGATCCGGTGGGTCCCGTGACCAGGACCAGCCCCCGCGGCTTGTTCAGGAGTTCCCGCACCGTCGGGGGAATCCCGATCTGCTCCATCGTCAGCAACTTGGAAGGGATCTGGCGCAGGACCAGGGCAAAGTTGCCCTTCTCCTTGAACGCCGAAACGCGAAAGCGGGCCAGCTCACCGAAGGCAAATCCGAAGTCGGCTCCACCCTTCTCGCGGATCTGCTGGATGTGATCCTCGGACGTGATGGATCGCATCAACTCCTCGGTGTCTTCCGGGCGCAGGGCCGGGCCGTCGACCCGCTGGAGGACACCATGGATCCGGATCACTGGGGGAATCCCCACGCGGACGTGCAGGTCGGCGCCCCCTTCGGACACCATCAACTGCAACAGGTCGGACATCTGGTAAGACATGACGGGGAAAAACGGAGTTTCAGGAGGTGAATGGCCTCAGCAATGAACGATTTGGGAGCAGGTCTCTTGCCGGATGATTCGAACTTCAATGATCCACCACAGTGGCACGCACCACCTCATCCACGGTCGTCAGACCCGCCAGCACCTTCCGGGTGCCGTCCTCGCGCAGGGTCCGCATGCCCATTTCGCGGGCCTTGTTGCGCAGGACGTTGGCAGGAACCTTGTCGAAAATCATCTTCCGAGCCTCGTCGTTGATGATGAAGATCTCAAACACACCAAACCGCCCCTTGTGCCCACTCTTGTTGCAGGTGGGACAACCCTTGCCCTTCCGCGGGGTGGCATTGGCCAGCATCTCCGGGGTGATGTTGAGCAGGCGACACTCGCTTTCGTCCAACTCCGCCGGGGCCGCGCAGTTCTTGCAGACCTTCCGCACCAGACGTTGAGCCATGAGGCAGCGCGTCGCCGACGCCACCAGGAATGGCTTGATGCCGATGTCGATCAAGCGGGTGACCGCGCCGGGCGCGTCGTTGGTGTGAAGCGTTGAGAAAACCAGGTGACCCGTCAGCGAGGCGTTGATCGCGATGGTCGCCGTTTCCATGTCTCGGATTTCACCGAGCATGATCACGTTCGGCGACTGACGCAGCATCGAGC
Organism: Akkermansia muciniphila; assembly: GCA_945873715.1. Classification (GTDB taxonomy): domain Bacteria; phylum Verrucomicrobiota; class Verrucomicrobiia; order Limisphaerales; family UBA9464; genus UBA6176. The sequence continues at coordinate 1,707 of CAMCFL010000142.1, read as the reverse complement.
GGAGGGCGTAGGCAAAGGTAAACCCGATGGCCTCATGAACCTGGACCTGATTGATGCCGGCCAGCATGTACTCGACCGGATCTTCCACGGTGATGATCTTTCGATCAGGCCGGTTGATGTAGTTCAGGCACGAGTAGAGCGTGGTCGTCTTCCCGGATCCGGTCGGACCGGTCACGAGAAGGATGCCGTCGGGGAGAGCAATCAACCGCTCGAACGTCTGCTGGTCGTCCGCGAAGAACCCCAATTCGGGCAGGCCCAGCTTGAGCCCGTCCTTGTCCAGAATACGCATGACGATCGACTCGCCGTGCTGCGTCGGGAGGGAGTTGACGCGGAGATCGATCGTCTTGCCACCGACATTGGTCTGGATGCGCCCGTCCTGCGGAATCCGCCGCTCGGCAATGCTCATCCCGGACTGGATCTTCAACCGCGCGATGATCGGGGCCTGCAATCGTTTGGGCGGATCCTTCTGCTCGATCAGCATGCCATCGATGCGGTACCGGACGCGGAACCGCTTGGACATCGGCTCCAGATGGATGTCGGAAGCCCGCATCTTGAAGGCATCGACAATGATCTGGTTGACCAGCTTGATGATCGGAGCGTCTGCCTCGACCGCTTCACCGTCGGATCCGACGTCCCCCGTCATCCGGGAGACCTCAACTTCACCCTCGGTGATGTCCTGGATCATCTGCGCGATGCCGCCATCGTCGCGCCCACTGCCCCCGTAATACCGCGCCAGAGCCGCTTCGATGTCCGCCGGGCTGGCCACGCGGAGCTCGACCGTCTTGCCAATGGAAACCTGAAGACCGTCGATCGCCTCAATGTCGGACGGGTCGCTGACGGCCACCGCCACCGTGCCGTCGTTGATGGAGACCGGCACCGCATTGTACTTCTTGGCCACATGCCGGGGAACCGCGGCGATCACCTCGTCGGAAAGGCGCAATCCGGAAAGATCAACGGACTCCACGCCGAAGTAGGTGGCCTTGGCCATCACCACCATGGCCGGTTCGAGTTGGCCCTGCTTGACGAGGGTGTCGAGCAGGCCTTCGCCGGCGGATTCAGCATCCGCTTGGATCGCGTCGACCTGGTCGCGGGTCACTAGACCCATGTCGACCATCGTCTCGATGAGGAAATCGTCTTTGGCAGCCACAGTGGTATTCCTTTTCCGGCCGGACATGCAGGCGAAGCCGGGGAAGAGCGGCGTGAGTTAAAGGGACCGCCCTCTTGAAAGTCAAACGCGGACAACCGCATGCCCTCATTGTCTGACAAGTCCTGGGTTGGGGTAGCAGGGCATCGCGGCTATTTTTTGGGGAATGAAACCTTCCCGCTGGTGGTGGATTGGACCCATCGTCCTGCTTTATGTCCTGTGGCGCTGGCTTCCCCGCGGTGACATCCCGGCCCTGGGAGCGACCGCCGGTCGTTTGAGCTCCTGCCCCGATTCCCCGAACGCGGTCTCAAGCCAGGCCACCGATTCCCGACATGCCATCGCCCCTCTGGCCATCACCGGCAATCCGGCGACCGCGTTGCAGCGCTGCCGTGACGCCGTCCTCGGGGAGCCTGGTCTCCGCCTGGTGGAGGAAGGAACCAACTACCTCCGCTTCGAGGCCGTGACCCGATGGTGGCGATTCGTCGACGACCTGGAGTGTCTGGCAGACCCAACCAACGGGGTCATCCATGTGCGGTCCGCATCCCGGATCGGGCGGAGTGATC
>CAMCFL010000141.1 GCA_945873715.1 Akkermansia muciniphila | reverse complement strand
AGTGAGCCTCGTCACCTCGTCGCCTACCTGGGAGACCCTGTTCCCATCCGGCCATCGGCATTGACGATCGGCACCGGATGTTGACCCTCAAGCCCATTCCATGAAGCCGTCTTTCGCTCTGCCCAGAGCCATTCTGGTTGGCTCCTGCGCCGTTGCCCTGGCCGGGATGTTGGGTGCCCACGATTCCGCTGTGGCCGCCAACTGGCCGCAGTTCCGCGGACCTGATTCGCAGGGACAATCCGCAGAGAAGAAAGTGCCCCTCGAATGGTCGGCGACCTCCAATGTCCTGTGGAAAGCAACGATCCCCGGTGAAGGCTGGTCCTCGCCCGTCATCTGGAAGGATCACGTGTTCCTCACCACCACCACCGAGGGCGGGCAATCGTGCCGGGTTCTCGCGCTGAATGCGAAGTCAGGTGCCATCCGATGGAATCAGGAAGTGTTCCAGCAAATCCCACGCCGCAAGGAGGGGCGCAACTCCTACGCCACGCCGACTCCGGCCACCGACGGCAAGCGCGTGTACACTTGCTTCGGCGACGGCAGCTTTGCCGCCCTCACCTTCGACGGAAAGATCGCCTGGACCAACCGATCCTACCCCTTCTACAGCCAGCACGGCCTCGGCACCTCTCCGCTCCTGCACGACGGCCTCCTCATCACCCCGTGGGACGCCTCCAGCGACGGGCCCGACAAGCTCCTCGGCTGGCAGAAGCCCTGGGACAAATCATTCGTGCTCGCGATCGACGCCAGGACGGGACGCGAAGCGTGGAAGACCTCCCGCGGCCAGTCGCGCATCGCACACGGCGCACCGGTGCTGTGGACCCGAAATGGCCGGACGCAGGTGGTCACCGAAGCGGGCGACGTGGTGCAGGGCTTCGATCTCAAGACCGGCAAGTGGCTTTGGACCACCCAGGTCCTTGGCGAAGGCAAGGTGCCTTCCCCCGTGATCGCCGACGACCTCGTTTACGCGTCGGGTGGGTGGGGCGGACGCGAATCCATCAAGGCCTTCCGCATGGGTGCCGAGGGCGAGCTCGGCGAGTCGAACCTCGTCTGGGAACAGAAGAAGGGCGTGCCCAAGCTGTCGTCGCTCCTCTACGTCAAACCGCACGTGTTCGCCATGACCGACGGCGGCATCGCAAGCTGCTACAATGCCATGACGGGCGAAATCCTCTGGCAGGAACGGGTCGGTGGAAACTTCTCGGCTTCACCGGTCGCCGCGAATGGCCGGCTGTACTTCGTCAGCGACGAAGGCCAGACGACGGTCCTCGAGGCCGGTCCGAAGTTCCAGGTGCTGGCCCGGAATCCACTCGGCGAAAAGGTCCAGGCCTCACCGGCCATCGCCGACGGCCGGTTCTACGTCCGCACCGCCGGCAGCCTGTTCTGCGTCGGGAAGTGAGGGAAGCGCCCGCTGGGGGCAGCGGGCCTACAGCCGATACAACCGCATCACGGCGCACCCGGGAAATGAGGGGGGGCTGATTTCGGCGCGACGCCGACTGGGCATCCCCGGTAGGATCCGGCCCATGAAGCTCTGCCGTTTTACCATCGGATCGCATGGTGCCCCTCGTGTTGGAATCCTGGAGACGCACTCCGTCCAGGATCTCTCCGCCGCCGGGATCGCCTCGCTGTCCGCGCTGCTCGAATCCCCCAACCTGATCGCCGTGTTGCAGGCCCTGGCGGCAACCCCGTTGCCCACGCACCCGCTCGACTCGGTCCGACTGCTGGCTCCGGTCGATCGCCAGGAGGTCTGGGCCGCCGGAGTGACCTATCTGCGCAGCAAGAAGGCCCGGATGGAGGAATCGGATTTCAGCGCCACCGCCTACGATCGGGTGTACGAAGCGCCGCGGCCCGAGCTCTTCTTCAAGTCGATGCCGGCCAAGGTTTCCGGACCCGGTGGCATCGTGGGGATCCGCGGAGACGCGAAGTGGAATGTTCCCGAGCCCGAGCTGGCGCTGGTGTTCAACTCCCGCATGGAGCTGGTGGGTTACACGGCGGGAAATGACATGTCTTCGAGGGACATCGAGGGTGAGAACCTGCTCTACCTGCCACAGGCCAAGATGTATCGCGCCTCGTGTGCGCTGGGACCCTGCATCCGGGTTGCCGCCGATGAAGCCGAGGCCCGCACCTGGACCATCGGCGTCCGGATCCTGCGCGCTGGTGCCGAGGTGTTCGCCGGCGAGACTTCGATCGACCAGATCAAGCGCAGCTTCCCGGAGTTGGCCGGCTGGCTGGGTCGGAGCCAGGACTTCCCCGAGGGCGCGATCCTGTTGACCGGGACCGGCGTGGTCCCGGCCAACGAGTTCACCCTGTCCGAGGGTGACGTGGTGCAGATCCGGATCTCGGGCATCGGCCTGCTCGAGAACACGGTGAAGGTGGTCTGAACTTAAGAACCGCAGTTGTTTATCCGCAGATGGCGCAGATTCCGCAGATGAAGAGGCACTTGGAGGTGTCGAAGCCGGATTGGCAGGCTCACCCTGCGGGTGACGACGGTTCGTCACGAAATGGCCTTGTTATCTGCGCCATCTGCGCCATCTGCGGATAGCACTTCGGATTCCAGGTTGAACCGCGACGCTACTTGCCGGACTTCTTCTTGGACTTGGGTTCCGGACCGGTCGGGATCGGCTGTACCGGTTCCTCAACCTTGGTCGGCAGGGTGTTGATCAGGTCATCCAGCTCCTTCTGGGGGATCCCCTTCGGCTTGAGCGTGGTGATGTCGCGTTCCTTGGCCGTCAGCCCCGCCAACTGGCCGGGAGCCGCGATGACCACCGGCGTGAGGAAGATCATCAACTCGGTCTTCTGCTTCGACTTGATCTTCCGCTTGAAGGCATTCCCGAGGTACGGGATGTCGCCGAGCAAGGGAATCTTGCTCTCCGACTCGTTGATCTGGGTCTGCATCAGTCCCCCGATGACCACCGTCTGCCCGTCGGGGACCACCACCACCGTGTCCGCGAGTCGCGAATTGACGACCGGCGCCAGCGCGTCGCGGGAGATCGGCACCCAGCTGGAACGATCCGCCAGGGAGGAAGTCTCGGGGGACACAATCATCTCGACCATGCCATCCGGCGTGATGAACGGCGTCACCCGCAGGATGATGCCGACGTTCTGGTAGGTAACGGTGTTGATCTGGCCGTTGATGGTGTCGAATCGGGTATTCGACACGAGCGGGACCTGTTGCCCGAGCGAAATGGTGGCTGGCTGGTTGTTGCGGGCCAGGATCGACGGGCGGGACAGGATCTCCGCCCGACCCGCCTGGGCAATGGCGCGGAGCGTGGCCTGGAAGTCCGATCCCAACACCTGATAGAGGCCGGCACCCGGGGGCGTCGGCAGCATGTTCTGGATGTTTTGCCCGAGGACATTCGGGATGGCGGACGTCGCCCCGCTGCTGATGGCCGAGGACCCAAACGCGTTGGCAACCGAACCCTGGCCGGTGTTGCCCAGGTTACGGACATACCCGCCCTCGACGCCGATGTCCGAGCTGTTGTTGTGGGTCACTTCCAGGAAGACGACCTTGATCAGCACCTGCGGACGCGGGTTGTCCAGGCTGGTGATGACATCCTTGATCTGGACGTTGGTCTCCTCGTCGGTGATGACGATGATCTTCCGGGTTTCCGGATCGTAGGAGAAGGTGGCATCGCCCACCTGGGTATTGTTGCGGTACTCACGGGTGGTGCCACCGCCGCCGCCGGTGGTCCGGCGGGCGGTGCCACCACCGCCCTGATTGAACTGGGCAAGGGCCGAGCCAGCGAACAGGCAAAGCAGACTGGCGGAGACGAGCCGCTGGGCGAACTGGGAGTTTTTCATCGGTCAGATCAAATCAAAGGGTTCCATTTCAGCGGCCACCACCGCCGCCACCACCACCGACTCCTCCTCCACCCCCGCCGCCGCCGCCACCGAAGCCGGTGGTGGCACGGTTGCCATTGTTCTGTTGCTGGGTGGAACGGGTGGAAAGCGCGCTGTTCTGCTGATTCCGCGTCTGGCTGCTCCGGTTGGCCGTGCTCTGGCTTTCGAACAGGCCCCTCAGGACTTCCTGGACCTGCTGCGGATCGGCGTTCTGCAGGTCGTACACAAACACCTTCTGTTTCCGGGCGGGGTTCGTGTCCAGTTGCTTCACCATCTCGGCGATCTGATCCATGATTTCACGGTCGGCACTGACGATGATCGAGCTCGTCCGCTGGTCGGGCACCGTGATGACGCGCCCCTTCTTCTTGGCCCGCTCGCTGGAGGTGTTGGTGGGCGTAGAACGTCCGCCGCCACCGAACATCCCGAATCCACCACCAAAGCGTGACTGCCCGTTGCCTTCGGTCTTGCTGTCATCGGGAAAGAGCCCGGCCAACACCTCGGCCATTTCCACCGGATCCGAGTTCTGCAGCCGGAAGACCCGAAGCTCGGTGACGTCCTGGACGTTGGTATCGATCGCCCGGATGAGCTCCTCGATGGCCGGCATGGCGTCATCGGGAGCGTTCACGATCAGGGAATTGCTGTGTTCATCAGCGACCGCCACCACTCGGGAAGCCGCCGCGCGGTTGCCGCTGTTGCCGCTGCCACTGGCCGTGGTGCCCCCACGGCCACCGCCCGTTCCGCCACCGGGGAATCCAGAAAATCCTCCGAACCCGCCCGCGCCGCCCCGGGCATTGTTGCCACCGGTCGTGCGGGAATCCTGAGCGGGATAAAGCTCCTTGATGACGGTGGCCACTTCCTTGGCGTCCGAAAACCGCAGCGGATAGACCTTCACCGAATTGGCCCCGGCCAGCGAGGTGTCCAGGGCGCGGATGATTTCCGCGAGCCGGCGAATGGAGGACTGGGTGTCGGTGATCACGAGGGCGTTGCCGGCGTCATTGGCCGTCATGGTCGCCTCCGAAGGCAGCAGCGGCTGGAGATCCGTGGTCAACTGGGTGGCGCTGATGAAGCGCACCGGGATGATCTGGGTGACCATCTGCTCATCCTTGGGAATGGCTTCCGGATCGTTCCCGCTCTTGACCGGGATATCGCGCTTCCGGGCTCCCTCCTTGCTGACGATCGTCAAGGTGCGGCCATTGCGCAGCGCGGTATAACCGTTCCGGGCCAGCGCCGATTCCAGGATGGCGAAGGCTTCGTCCTTGGTCACCGGCTGCTTGCTGATGACGTCCAGCTTCCCGCGAACCTCACTCTCGGTGACGATGATGTATCCGGCGGCGTCACTGAGATAGTTGAGTACGCTCTCCAGCGGTGCCCCACGGAAGTTGAGCATCAGCATGCCTTCCGGAACCACCGGCGGCGGCGTCTCCGGCACCGCAGCCTTCACCTCGGCGGCCGGAGCGGCACTCGGGGCGGCAGTGTCCGCCGGCTTGGGCGCAGCAGGCGTGTCCTGGGCCTCGGAACGGCCATGGACCCATCCCGCCACAACCAGGGCGAGGAGGACGGAAGGGAACGTGTTACTTCTCATTTTTCATCTCCTGTTCGCGCTTCTGCAGAAGCCGCTTCAAAATTTCGTCTGCACTGCCACCTCCAGCCCCCGCGGACGCGGGAGCGGCTGACCCGGGACCTTCGGACACCGCCGCGGTCTCCCCGGAACTGCTGCTGCTGCCACTGCTGCCCCCGGCGTACGGGCCGCTGGCCAACTTCCATTCGCCTTCATCCTCACGGCGCATCTGGGAGCCGATCTTCAGCTCCGTGACCGCACCCTTGGCTTCGATCCGGACGGCGGCATCGGAGACCGACACCACCTTGTAGCCCGCCAGGCTTTCCCCGGCCTTGAAGCCCTTGCGGTACTCCGAACTCGACCCGTCGAAAAAGGCCAGGTCTCCCTTTTCATACCGCAACGTGCCCACCAGCGAAAATGCCTCCACCTTGGTCACCTTCTTCGCCTCGCCGGAAGCGGGTCGATCCGGTCGGTTCGGCACCCGGGACGGATTGAAGATGTTGCGACTGTTGACCACCTGGAAGTACGCGTAGTCCGTCTTCGCCGGACCGGGCGCATTGGTCGATCCATCCTTGTTCCGCGCGCCGAAGGAGGTCCGCCAGTCCCGCGCCGGAGAACGCTCGCGGGACCGCCGCGAAGACCGCGGCGCACCGGAAGCGTCCGGAACCCCGTTGGTCGAACCGGGAACAACGGCAGCCGCAGCCGCCTGCTCGCCGGCCGGGACCGGGCCGGGAGCGACCTCGGTCGCGGTTTCCTCCGGTTCCTCTGCTTCCACCGCGGCTTCGATGACCACGGAAGCCTCCGGAAGTTCGACCACCACGGGGACCGGTTCCGCGGGGGGATCGTCCTGTCGGACCGGGCTCTGCGCCGCCGCCCAGCCGAGGCCGGACGCCGCCAGCAAGGGGGCGATCCACCGGGGCAAGCGTGATCGGCTGGATGGAAAGGTGGATCTCATCGCTGTGCCGGAGGGTTGAGGAGCAGACCGCTGACCTGAAGACCGAGCGTCACCTGGGAGGCGTCATTGTCGCGCGCCGCCAACTCGATGGTCTCGACGCGCAACGCCAGGGGATCGCGTTCGACCTCGTAAATGAACCGCGTCAACGTGGCCAGGCTGCCCGTGGCATCGACGTGGCATTCGAAGGTCATGTAGCCTTCGTCCGACTGCTTCCACTGGGGTTTCACCGAGGTGATGTTGACGGTGGCCGTCCGCGACCACCGATCGAAGGCATCCAGGACACGTCCTTCAGCGGCGGAAACTTCCTCAGGCAACGCATTGGTTCGCATCTCGCGCCAACGGGCGAGGACCGTCTCCCGGCGTTCCAGCAGCTGCCGGCCCTTGGCCAGATCCTTCTGGAGTCCCTCGATCCTCTCGGACCGGGCATTCCAGCTCTTGATCAGCGGACTGAGCACCAGGCGGTCGCCGACCAGCAGACCCACCCCGGTGAGGGCGGCGATGATCAACAGTTTCTGACGGTTTTCAGGGTCGAAGATCATGGCCGTTGGCCCGCGGCATCCCAGCGGAAGTTGAAGGTGAACTGCAGCGGGGACTTGCCGCGAAGTTGATCGACCTGCACGTCGGTGACCTCCCGTGCGGCACGAAGCTTGTCCAGCGTCCGAAGCAGGGCCGTGCTGTCCTTGGCACTGCCCGTACAGACCACCACGCCGACGTCCCGGATCTCCACGTTCTTGGCGGTGACGGCCCCATCTTCCGGAAAGGCTTCGGTCAAGGTCTTCATCACCGCCAGGCCGCGGACCGAGTCATCGAACCACGGGCGGAAGCGCTTGAGCCGCCCCTGCAGGTCTTCCACTTCCCGCACGTCCTTCGCGATGGCGTCCCACTGGGAGCGGAGGCGGATCAGCCGGAACTGTTGGACCCCGAAGGCCAGGAGGACGACCGCGGCCACCACCCCCGCCACGACGCCCACGTGCGCCAGGCGACCGGAGGAGTAGCGGGCGGAAAACTGCTGGAAGGCCGAGACGCGCGGCGGCAGGAACTCGAACGAGGCCGCCTCGCCACTGACATACCGCGCCGCCACCGACAGGG
>CAMCFL010000140.1 GCA_945873715.1 Akkermansia muciniphila | reverse complement strand
GCGGATCCGCAGGTTCTCCGAGCCCGGATCAATGTGGATGTCCGACGCCTGTCGCAGGATGGCCGAATACAGCAGGTCATCCGAAAGCCCCGCGGCATCAATGGTCTCGGTCTCACCCCCACGGGTCACCGGACGTCCGATGGCCGCCGTGCTGCCGGCACCGGGTTTGAGACTGCCGTAGATGCGTCCCAGGGCACGGCGGAGAGACTCGGCATCGGCCTGCACCGGCTCGATGGGAAGTTCGAAGGCCCGCTGCACCGCTCCCAGACTCGCGGCATCCTTCGGATCGGAGCAGGCCACATGAACCCGCCCGCGCCACTGGACGAACGGCAGCATCTCGCGACGCATGGCGAGATTCGCAGGCACCCGCAACGCCAGGAGCGGATCCACACGCACATCGTCCATGCGCAACGGCCCGAGCGAACTGCCCGTCCCCAGTGCTTCGTGTTGGTCCGGTGTATTCATGTCTTGCCTGTGGATGGGGCCGGACGCCGCAGGAGCGCCGGATTGCTTTTGAACCGTTGGATGCGTTCGCGGAGCACGGTCGGATTCTTGGTGAAACCGAAGGCGGTCGGCTCGGAAATCATTCCATCGACCAGCAAGCGGGCCAGATCCTGCTCGAACGTCTGCATCCCGTGCATTCCGCCCACTTCCATCGCCGAGTAAATCTGGGCCGAGCGACCGGTGGCGATCAGGTTGGCAACCGCCGGATTCACCAGCAGGACTTCGCTCAGGGCAACCCGACGACGACGTCCATTGGTCCCGACCATGGCCTGGGGTCCGTCGGCCAATAACAGTTGTTGGGCCACCACGGCCCGGAGGACCAGCGCGAGCTGTCTCCGCACCCCATCCTGTTCCCCGGCCGGGAAGACCGAGGACAAACGTTCGATCACTCCGACGCAGTCGCCCGCGTGAACGGTGGTAAAGACCAGATGGCCCGTCTCGGCGGCCGTGATCGCGGTGCGGATGGTATTGATCTCCCGGATTTCACCCACAAGGATCACATCCGGATCCTGCCGGAGGGACGCGACCAAAGCGTCGTAGAAGGAGCCGCAGTCCGCACCGACCTGACGCTGGTTCACCAGGCTCTTGGCCGGCGCATGCACATACTCGACCGGGTCTTCGATGGTGATGATGTGCGAATGATAGGTCCGGTTGATGCGATCGATCAGCGCCGCAAGGGTCGTGCTTTTGCCGGCACCGGTCGGCCCGGCGACAATGATCAGCCCATCCGGCAGATCGCACAGGGAGTAAAGCGACTCCGGGATCCCGAGCTCTGCGAGGGAGCGGAACCGGTCGTCCAACCGGCGGAAGGCCACGCACAACTCACGCCCACGCCGGAAGACGTTGAACCGATAGCGCACTCCATCGCAGGTGATCGCCCCATCGAAATCCCCGGTCTCTTCCAACCGCTTGCGATCGGCTCCCGTCACCAGCAGTTCGCTGGTGATCATCCGCATGTCTTCCGCCGTGAGTCGCTCCTCTCCCGCCAGGGCATTCAGCTGCCCGGAGTTCCGAAGCAAGGGATATTGGTCGGGGACCAGATGCAGGTCGGAGGCCTGCACCTGCACGGTGGCCCGAAGCAGCGTGCGCAGCTTCGGATGGGTCGCCCCCCGCCCGAATCCTACTGCCAGAGTCGAATTTTCCACGTTTTGCCTGGCTGATTGGGGGTGTCGGACATCTCCAGTGCCACTGGAACGGCGGCAACATCGGAGCGGGAAAGTTCATCGAGGGCTTCGAGCATGTTGAGGAACCCGCCTTGGAGGCGGACTTCCCAGAGAACCGGATAGCGACCCGGGCCCAGGGTCGAACGGGCGCGGTCGGCCAATTGTTGAAGCGCGGGTGCCAGCACCGATTCATTGGTCAGCGAGGACTGCTCCTGCAACCGGAGACCGTGTCGGGACCAGAGGGCTGACAGCATGTCGCTGCCCAGAAGTCGGTCGTTGCTGTTGGTCCAGGAGGAGGTGAGCCGGCCCAACTCATCCCGGAGCGGCTTCAACTCCGCCCGGGCCTTTTCCAACTCCCGAGTCAGCAGGATCCCACGGACCCGCTCCGACTCCACATCGATCTGCCTCGGTGCCTTTGACCTGGCCATCTGCACCTGTTGGTCCAGACCCTTCAGGCGCTGGATGGGCGCCTTCGTGAAAGCCCAGCCGTACAGGATCATGATGAACAACGCCGGCAGGGCGACCAAGAGGACCTTGTCGCGCCGGGTGATGGAGATGCCGCCTGAAGTTCCCATGGTGGAGTCGTGGTTGATGGACTGGAATCACCGTCCGGAAACACCGTCGGCCACCAGCGTGGTCGCCGCGGTCCGGGCCGCCGCACTCGCCGCCCGCGCCGCCTCCGAGGGAGCGGGTGGGACCCCGTTGGTCTGACCCTCGGTGTTCAAGCCCGGATTCTGGATCACCGTCCGCAAGGACCAATCCAGCTGCCACGGGCCCCCATCGGCAGCCAGATTGAGCGCCCGCCGCCGCGGAGGTTCGATCCGCCAGCCAAAGGGCTCCACCGCCGCCGCCACATTGGTGGCGAAGCCGGGAACATCGGGAGTCATCGAGAGCCCGGTGAGATGCAGTTCCCCGGCGTATTCGTCGATGGTGACGATGGCGAGCTCGGGCGGGGTCGCCTGAGCCAGGGTCAGCAGCAGGGTTGCATGCCGGCGGTGCTCCCGATCCAGGGTGTCCTTCCAGAACTCGCGCAGGTCGCGCAATTCCCGAGCCTCTCCCCGGGAATGCTCCAACTCGCTCTGGAGTGCGTTCGCCCGCTTTGAATGCTCTGCCATCTCCTTGGCCGGCCGTTCGGCCTCGAACAATTCGCGACGCAACACCTTCTCCCGATGTTGCATGAAGAAATAGTGCCCAACGCACACCGCTCCAGCCGCCAGGGCGAGCGACGCTGCCAGCGCAACACGCTGGGCGTCCGGCATGGGCTTGGGCGTTGGCCTGACCAGCGGCATCCGCGTCCGCTCGGCCATCAACTCGGTGGCCCATTCCAGCAACCAGGTCTTGAGGAACAACTCTTCGTCCAACGAAGTGGTGGGACCGTCGGCAAACTGGATCAACGAACTGTCTGCCACCATCACCACCCGCTCACCCAGGGCCTCTCCGAACCACTGATCCACCTGCGGCCGCCACAATCCTCGCGAAGGTGCCGTACCCACCACGTGCGCCCGCGGCGATTGCGGCGCGGAACCGTCCACGCACAGGACCAGATCATTCCACAATTCCACCCGCTGCCACCCGGCAGTGGAGTGTCCCAGCGGTCGGAGCAGTCCCCCCGGGTGGACCACTCCCCGGAGCACCGCCTTGCGCTGGTACAGGGATTCCTGCATCTGCCCCAGATCCGCCTGGGACATCTGCGTCACCCAGAAGGAACGGTCCGAACCCGACCCGCCCGCCGGAACCGCGGCCAACGCCGAATCAAAGGGGTTGATGCCCGAAATCGCCTCGGCCTCGAAACTCAGCGCGTTGGAAAGTTCGTCTCCCTCCAACCCGGCGACCTTGCCCGCCGGCACCTGGAGCACCTGGGTCGAAACCCCCGTCGCCAACACATGGACCGCCACCCGTTTGGGCACCCCCAGCATGAAGGCCGCTTCCACCAAGACCGGCAGCGTCTCTCCCATCGGGGCACGCGCCTCCCAGATCTGCCGCAGCACCAACTCCCGACGTCCCTCGAAATCCGCCCGGATCAACCGCGTCGGCGTGATCAACAGCAACGTGACGGCGTCCTGCCGCAACCCGGAGGTGAAGGATTGGAGGTTCATGGAAATTGAATGCTGATGGTCTGAGAACCTGACGAGATCGGAGCGTAGACGACGCGGCCTTTGATGGGGATTGCATTGGTGCCTTTCAGAATCGCCCGGATCACTCGGGTCCCAATCGTCGGGGCATGGACCCCGTCGAATTCCACCGAGACGTTATCCGAGGTATTAGTAGTATATGGAATCTGATGTACCCAAGCCCGGACCGGCCTGCCGTCAGATGCAGATGCCACTTCCGGATTTGGACCAAAGAGGCTGATCAGTATATAACTGCTTGCAGCCTTAAGAGATGGATAGATTCCAGAAGTAGGGATAGCGACAGAGACCACAAGTTTCACTTGGTACTCATTGTTCTGGATCGTTGAATAGAAACGCCCGGAATAGGCATCGGTCGAGGCGGGAGCTCCCTCAAAGCCAGAAACTGAGAATACTCCAACGACATCACGGTTTGTCTCGGTGATGGCGGTATAATTTGCGTCTTCTTGCAACTCGAATTGCTCGCCCGTACGGAATCGCAGAAGCATCGTTGGCCATGCTTGCAATTCTGCCAAGGTCGAACCCATGTCCACGCGGCTGACTAGTGGTTTCTGCCATCCATCGACCAACGTTAGCTCCGTCGGAGGTTTACGGAGGTAGGGCCCGCGCCACCCGGCAGGAATCTTGACAGTGGCATCATAGAGAGCAGTCCTCTCCGCAATCGTGTTGAGAGAGACCGCTGTGATCGCAGTCAACGCCACATTGCCCTCGCCTGCCGTGTGCAGGGCATACGCCTTGAGCCCGGAAGGCAGAGATTCAGAGTAGAGCTCCGTCAAATCCGGAACCTCTCCGAACTCAGGGTGAGTGAGGTTCCGCGACCGCGGGACCCGTCCCATATCCGCAATAAAACCGGTCGCCATCAGCGCACCATCCGGAGCCGTCTGGCCCGGGGGCCCAAGAACCGCAGTCCGAAATGCACCGATCGATTTCTGCGTGGCATCGTACCGGGTCTGATTCCCAATGTCCGTGGTGGACTGGATCGCGACCGTCGCCAGCACCGCCAGGATGGCGACCACGACCAGCAACTCCAGCAACGTCATCCCCCCCTGCCCCTTTTGACCGGATGCTGAAATGGACGGGTTCATGTCATGGCGAACTCACTGCTGCAGCCAGACCACCACATCGTCCCCCACCAGCGCCGGATTCGACAGGAAGTCGGCGTAGGTCTGGAGGGATGCCAGATTCAATTCGCATTGAAGGATCCCGTCCGGACCGGGCGAGACCCACCGGGAATTGGCGGAAATGAAACTGGTCATGTCAGCATTCCCTCGTGCGCCTTCAAAGTCAGTAATGTTGACTCCGAAATAGCTGGAGGGCCACTGCATGACGATCGGATTGCCCCAGGCATCCACCGGGCCACGGGCTCCCGTACCGCCTCCCAGGCGTTCTGTATAACCACGGCCGACATCAAGGGGAATGGGTTGGCCCTGAAATTGAACATACGGCCCACGCCATCCCACGCGGCGCGCCGCACTATAGGACATCAACGAGGTGAAATAGGCCGCGGCTTCCGGACTTGCTCCCCAGATATCCGCAGCATCGGTCGGGGGCCGGGACAACCAATCGGCGTAGCGCGGCCAGAACCACATGTCCCGGTTCATGTCCTGCCAATAGCCGGGTGCGTCCGCGGATCCGAACAAGGCCGCTTTCAACCGTCCCATGGTGGCCTCGGTGGCAATGTGGCCCGCCGTCTTGTTGCCGCCCGCACCACCGAACGTCATCTGGCTGGGAGTCAGGTTGAATGAAACCATTCCGGCGATGAACGCCAGGATGGCCACCACCACCACCAACTCCACCAAAGTCAAACCCGAGTCCCGATTTCCGACTGTGCAACGTCGCATGGCTCCCTCCCTCTCGCCTGGGACCCGCCGCCACCGCGCGGCCCCGTCCCAGGCATGCTTCCCAAAAACAAAAGGTGCCCGCCCGCATCCCCGCAGGCGGGCACCGGATCACTCTGAACTGCCGAAGGCCAGATCAGTTGTTGTAGTACTGCTGCAGGCTGCCTTCCGCCGTCGTGATCCCGGTGGATCCGAACGCAACCGCACCGAGGAAACGCGCCTGGCGGGGACCCGTGGCCGGGGTGTCGAGCAGGAAGGCCAAACCATAGCGCTGGTAGCTCACTGCCGGACTCTCATCCGCCGCGGCGCCGGCGCGGACGGGAGCTTCCTGGAGGTTTTTACCCACACCGACTATGGTGGCCGGCTTGTTCACTCCCAATAGGAGGTAGATAGGGTCGCTTCCTACAGCCACATTACCCCGAAGTGTTGTTTGCAGAACCGTTTGAAGTGGTTTAACGCTACCAACATAAACACCCGCAACGAGGTTAACTTCAGGACCGCTAACGTTGAACGTCGCGTCGTTCGCGACCGTCGGGAGGTTATTGTGTACCTTGGTGATGCCCAGTCGTCCGAGAGCGGTCACATCTGCAGTCGTGATCAGGTAAGGATCCATCTGGGCAGATGACCCGGCAGTGAGCTTCGGGTAGAGCGTGGTGATTGCTGCTGAGTTGATTAGAGAATCGTAGTTATTCCCATAGCTCAGACTGGTCGTGTAATTGATCTGGACTGCGCGGGCGATGTCCTGGGCGGAGGAAGCCGAGGTGGAGGAGCTGGCCCGGCCGACGAGTCCGGGGAAGAACGCGAGGACGAGTCCGACGAGCGCCACCAGGATGGCGAGGACGACCACGAGTTCGATCAGGGTCAGACCGCGTACGGACTGTTTCCGAGTATTGGTAAGTAGGTTCATAACGCTTATTTCTGTGTGTTGGTACGCTGTCGGGAAGGAATGGTTACCGAGGAAAAACTGGGGAGACTCCTTGAGACACATCCTTTCGACAGTGGCTGGAGTACCAGAGAGACTGATTTCTTGGGAAGCTTTTTCCTTACACGCATTACAGAACCCCTACACACCTCTGCTGGATTTCAGGCCAATGCCCTACGGAGTTGAACGGGTATGCTTGACGCATTTACGGCCGATTCCTGACATTTTCGCATGAAATGGAGCGGTGCAGCCTGGGGGGGCCTGCGGCGAGTCGACGAGGGGCTGCTTCTTCGAAAGAAGTATCGTCTCAGGCGATTTGAAAGCCCCGAGCGACGAGTTCCACGAGTCCTCAACTGCGCGGGCGGGCGGGGGCGTTGGTCATGGGGCGTCGGCGAGGGAGGTTGATCTCGGGTTTGCGCGACAGCCATTGACGGCCCTCGGCGGAGGCGAGGAAGTCGGCGTACTGCGGCTGTGCCTGAACCAGTTCGCGGGGATTGATGGGGAGATGGTCGGCCACGTCATCGAGGACGCGGGCGATCTCGGCAAAGTTCCGGGCGCGGATGGCGATTCCCAGCAGGGCATCGTAACCGGTGACGAGGTCCGGTTCGGCCCCCACCGCGTCCTCGGCCAATCGCCTTCCCAGGTCCACCTGCCCTGCCCGGGCCAACTGGACGCCACGGAGTGCCCGAAGATAATGGTCACCCCCGACAAACTCCTCCAGTCGGCCCAAGGCGGAGGCTGCTGCTCCGTGCTCGCCCCGGGCGGACCATTTTTCGAAGGCGACCAGGTCGAGGCCCGGATCCGTGGGGTACCGGCGGTTCCACGCCTGCGAGGCGACGCCGAACTCCAAAGGTTCCACGGCCAGCGCCGTCGCCAACTGCATCTGCAACA
>CAMCFL010000139.1 GCA_945873715.1 Akkermansia muciniphila | reverse complement strand
GGCCACCACCTGGGCGAGGGTCTTGTCCAGACCGTCCATCGGATGCCCGACCCAGACGATCTGGCCTTCCTTGTTCACGACGAAGGAAGTCGGGATGCCATTCTGTCCGTAGGCCTCCATGTAGGCCTTGAAGGTCTTCCGTCCGTCATCGACGGCGACCGTGTATTCCATCTTCTCGCCCATCTTGTCGACGAAGGGTTTCACCTTGTCCTCGGTCTCGTCCGAGATGCCGATGAAGGTCACGCCTTCGGCCTTGAACTTCTTTTGCAGCTCCGTCAGGTGGGGGATGGAAACCCGGCAGGGACCGCACCAGGTGGCCCAGAACTCGACCACGTAGGTCTGCTTGCCCTTGCCGGCGGCCAGATCCACTGCTTCGCCCTTGACCGTCTTGGCAAGCGTGAGTGCCGGTGCCGGATCTCCCAGTTTGGCGGCGTGGACGACGAGGCCCCCGGCAAGTGCCAAGGCAACCGAAAGAATCAATTGGGTGGACATGGGGATGAGCGTTCTGGGTGCGATTCATCGGCAACGCTTCACCAATGGCAAGCCCCTACTGCAGATCAGACTGATCGGTCTGATCAGGCCGATCTTTCAGGGGATACCCTTACTGCAGGCCGGCGAGCACGGCCTTGATCGCCTCGAAGTTGGGCAGGTCCTTCGGGGTGGCGGTCTGCTCGGCGTATTGGACGACCCCGCCCTTGTCGATGACGAACGCGGCACGGGCCGAGGTGTCACCCACGCCGGCCAGCATGGGGAAGCGCACCCCGAAGGCGTCGGTCACGGTCTTGTTGAGGTCGCTGGCCAGCTTGATGGTGATCTTGTGCTGCTTGGCCCAGGCTTCCTGCGCGAAGGGGCTGTCGACGCTGATGCCGATCACTTCCGCACCCAGGCTGGCGTACTGACTCAGGCCGGAGGTGATGTCGCACATCTCCTGGGTGCAGACTCCGGTAAAGGCCAGCGGGAAGAAGAGGATGACCGTGTTCCTGGTGCCCAGGTTGCCAGCAAGCGACACATCGACGAGGCCGGTGTCCGTCTTGGACTTGAGGGTGAACGAGGGGGCTTTGGAGCCAACAGCGATAGGCATGTTCTGGAGGTGTGTATGTAAGTGTCGTCGACGAAAAGGACGGTTGCAGCGTTACAGGGATGCCCGTTCGGTGTCAAACGGCGCGGTGGACGGGAGCGTCCACCAACGGCCCCTGCCCATCCCGGTCGTCACCGCGTTTCCCCCCACCAGCAGCGCCGTCGACCAGGCGTCGGATTCTGCCGCTCGGGGAAGTTCCACCGCCGCCAGGATCCGTCCGGTGACCGGTTCTCCGGTGCAGGGATCGAGGACATGGCCTGCACGGTGCGGATCGCCCTCCGGGTTGCGTCCCCAGGTGGCGCTGACCGAAAGCGTGGTGTCCCGCAGATGGATCCTCGGTGCGCCATCCTCCGGCCAACCCGCTCCGGAAGCCGGCGGAGGATCGGGAAGCGAGACGGGCCAACCGTTGCCGTCCGGAGCCGTGCCGAGACCGCACACGGTGCTGGTGCCGCCGTGGGCGAGGGCGTTCTCCACGCCGGCCTCCCGCAGGATTTCCAGCGCACGATCCAGAGCGTAGCCCTTGCCCACGGCTCCCGGGTGGATCTCCACTCCCGGGCGCAGGAGGCACACCGTACCGTGCTCGACATCCAGTTCGATGTGTTGCCATCCGACGAGTTCCCGGGCGGCGGCGATGGCGTCCGGGTTGGGCGCGATGGGATCCCCTCCGACGAATCCCCAGGCGCGGAGCAGCGGTGCGACGGTTGGATCAAACGTGCCGCCGGTTTGAAGCGTGAGTTCCCGGGCGTACTGGAGGAAGTGGAACAGACGGGGATCCACGCGCAGGGGGCGGCCCACGCCTTCGCGATGAAGTCGGACCAGTTCGCTGCCGGGCCGATACGGCGACAGCCAGCCTTCCACCCGATCGATCTCGTCGAGGGCTTCCTCGGCGGCGGCCCGGAGCGACCCGGGGCGGGGTCCGGTCAGGAACAATTCGAAACGGGTGGCCATGGCGACCCGGGCGACCCGGATCGCCCCGGCCGGGGGTTGGAAAGGGAGCACGGCTGGCAGGGTGGGGAGCCAAGCGGCGGGTGGCCAGTCCCCAGATTCCAGAAGCCAGATCTCCGGAGGAACGAGCTCCGCGAGTCCGTGACCTCCCCATCGATCTTCAGAGGTTTCGGGCTCGCGGAGCTCGTCCCTCCGGGGAACTGGCAACTGGGAACTGGCAACTTCCACGGGCTTGTCTGCCCGGGCGAAACCCCTAGGGTCGGGCTTTCGAATCGATGAGTGAACCTGTGATCACCCCGGAGGTTGTGGCGAAGCACAACCTGACACCTGAGGAATACCAGAAGATCGTTGAGATCCTGGGGCGTCCACCCGGCTACACCGAGTTGGGCATCTTCTCCGTGATGTGGAGCGAGCATTGCTCCTACAAGAACACCCGTCCGGTCCTGAAGACCTTTCCCACCAAGGGCAGTCGTATCCTGGTCGGCGCAGGTGAGGAAAACGCCGGGATCATCGACGTGGGCGACGGCATCGCCATCGCCTTCAAGATCGAGTCCCACAACCATCCGTCGGCCGTGGAACCGTTCCAGGGTGCGGCGACCGGAGTGGGTGGGATCGTCCGCGACATCTTCACGATGGGCGCGCGCCCGGTGGCGGCACTGAATTCCCTGCGCTTCGGCAATCTCGACAACCCGACCGTGCGCCGCCTGTTCACCGGCGTGGTGTCCGGCATCGCCCATTACGGGAATTGTTTCGGCATCCCGACCATCGGCGGCGAGGTCTATTTCGACACGTCCTACGAGGGAAATCCGTTGGTGAACGCGTTCTGCATCGGGGTGCTTCGTCATGAGCAGATCACCCGCGGTGCCGCCCACGGGGTGGGCAATCCAGTCTTCTACGTGGGCCCGGCAACCGGGCGCGACGGGTTGGCCGGGGCGGCCTTCGCTTCCCAGGATCTGACCGAGGAATCGTCCGAGCAACAGCGCGGTGCGGTGCAGGTCGGTGATCCGTTCATGGAGAAATTGGTGTGCGAGGCGTGCCTGGAACTGCTCGCCACCGGCGCGGTCGCCGGCATGCAGGACATGGGTGCCGCCGGGTTGACCTGTTCCACCTGCGAGACCGCGGCCCGGGCAGGGACGGGGATCGAGATCGAGCTCGACCTCGTCCCGCAACGCGCACCGAACATGTCCTCCTACGAGATCATGTTGTCGGAGTCACAGGAGCGGATGCTCATCGTCGTGCACAAGGGCCGCGAGGAAGAGGTGAAGCGGATCTTCGACAAGTGGGATCTTCCCTGGGCCGAGATCGGCGTGGTGACCGATTCCGGTCGGATGGTGGTCCGGCATCACGGCGAAGTCATCGCCGACATCCCCGCCCGCAAGTTGACCGACGAAGCGCCCATCTACTTCCGCGAGATGCGCGAGGCCGCCTACATGGCCGGCGTCCGGAGCTTCCGCCTCGACGGCATCGCGGACACGCAGGATCCGGTCGCCGACCTGAACCGGTTGCTCTCCGACTCCACCATCGCCTCCAAGAACTGGGTCTATCGTCAGTACGATCACATGGTCCGCGACGGATCCATTGTCTGCCCCGGCAGCGACGCCGCAGTCATCCGGATCAAGGCGGATTCACTGCCGGTGCTTCCCGTGGGGCACCCCGCCGAGGGACGTCCCGTTCCGGACAAGTACGTGGCCATGGCGGTCGACTGCAATGCCGCCTACGTCTATCTCGACCCGTACGAAGGCGGAAAGACGGCCGTCGCCGAGGCCTGCCGCAACCTGGCCTGTTCCGGTGCCATTCCCTTGGGCGCGACCGACAACCTGAACTTCGGCAATCCGCACAACCCCGAGATCTTCTGGCAATTGCGCGAGTCGGTGCGCGGTCTGGCGGATGGTTGTCGTGCCTTCGATGCGCCGGTGACGGGTGGCAACTGTTCGCTCTACAACCAACGCGGCGCACTCGGTTCCATCGATCCAACGCCGACCGTGGCGGTGGTGGGTCTGGTGGAGGATCCGGCCCACATCACCACCCAGTGGTTCAAGGAGTCCGGCGACGTGGTGCTCCTGCTGGGCAAGGCCGTGGATACGCAGGATCCGTTGCAGGGGTTGGGCGGTTCCGCCCAGTTGCGCGTGGGTCACCAACTCAAGACCGGGCTTCCCCCGCGCTGCGACCTCGAGGTGGCGCGGACGCTTCATACCACCCTCGTCGGCCTGATCCGTGAAGGCGTGGTGCGCAGCGCCCACGATTGTTCCGAGGGCGGGCTCGCCGTCGCGCTGGCCGAATGCGGGATCTCGGAACTCATCGCCCGGGAGACCCCGCGATTGCTCGGGGCAACGATTGATCTGTCCGCCTTCGCCGAGGCCGGAGTCCGGTTGGACGCGCTCTTGTTCGGCGAGACCCAGAGTCGGGTGGTCATCACGGTCAAGGCCGAGGACGCCGGACGGGTGCTCAAGCAGGCGCAGATCATGGGCGTCCCGGCGGCGCGGATCGGCGTCGTGGGCGGGAATGCGCTGGTGCTCAAGGTGGGCGAACGCCAATGGACCGCGCCGCTGGCCACCCTGCACGACGGTTGGTGGAACAGCATCGCGCGTTCCATGGCACAGTAAGGCGACCGGTCCAGCCGAGGGAGGAACGATGATCATCGGGATACTTCCATCGGGTCCGTTCGCCTGCTGGATCGCGGCTCTGCTCCTGGCGGCGACTTCAAGGACGCTCGCAGCGGACCGTGTGCCGGGGTTGCCCGGGTGCGTCGGGCGGTGGGATCTCCGGTAATGACCGGCGGGTTGGCCCTGCGACATCTTGCCCTGGGCAATGTTTCGCCCCTTCCCGAAGCCCGCCGCCTGGCTCCCGACTCGATGCCGGTGCGCGATGCGTTGGTGAGGGAATTGCAGGCCAACGACTTCTGGGGGCGCCCGTATCGGGTGGAGCAGGCGGTTTGGCTCCGGTCCAGGCCTTGAAAGCGGGAGACCGGAGCGCGATCCCCAGTTGGGGCGGAACATGGGCCCGAAAAACAAAGCACCCCAGCTCATGGCTTTTGGCCACGAACCAGGGTGCTTATAACAAACCGGGGCGCCAGTCAGGGGATGACCGTACGTCCCGGGGAATTTTCAAGAATAGTTCAGTAGGATTATGTAGAGATTCCAAGGAACTGAACAACGGCGCCTTGGAAAGCTGTTGGGAGGGACGACCCGGGATCCACCGCTCCGTCCACCAATTGGACCGGACCGCAGAACCCACAGGGCAAACCGCCCGAAATCTTCATCCTACCTCAAAGAACTCCGCCGAAACGGGAAGTCACCGATCGCTGAAACCATCGTTGAACCAACCAACCAGAACTTCTCTTTCCAACGGTTGCACCCGAGGTTTTCACGCCGGGAACGGAGAGACAGATGCACCAGGCCCCGAGGTTGTGCAAGTATTCCTTGGACCTATTTTGGCCGACCTTCACCCGTGCCCCGGTCTGGTACGGGGGTGCGGCGGCTCGCTGGCCTTGGAGCACAGCAGTTACTCGCCCGGCAGGTCGTACAGCAGTTCCGTCCGCGTATCCCGGAACTCGTCGCGGATCCGGATGTCCTTGAGCATCCACATCTCGCGTCCATCGCGGCCGGTGACCTGACGAAAGCTGCCGGTGGAAAACTCCTTCACCTTCCGGCGCTGCCGGTCGTAGGCCTCGGCCCGCAGCAGGGCGTGGAATTCGACGTCCACCCAGGACCGGACCGAGGCGTAGCCGTTGGTGCCGGGATTGTAGCTGTCCAGGGCCCAGCAAAGCCGGCCGTTGCTCAGCTCTTCCTTCACCAGTCGCTGATCCGGCCAGTGGAGGAACTCCAACCCGAGATCGCAGTACCAGAAATCGGTTCCCGCGAACGACTCGGCCGTGCGGGCGGGATCGACCGGTTGCGGCGGTTCGGCCATGGCGACGCCTGGCTTGGCCCGGGCCAATTCGTAGGTCGGGGCGGCGTGGGTCGAGAAGGCGACGGTCAGGGACTCTGCGGGGGCATTGGTCCCGGGTCGGGCTTCATAACGGACCTGCCACCGCGTCGCATCCACCAGCGTGACGATGTTCACCGGGAGTTCCCGCCGCCGTCCGCGGGCGTCGCGGAGGCGGAGGATTCCTGAGTTGGTGAGGTTCTCGGCGGGCTTCTGCGACCGAAGTTCCACCGCGAGCCGTTGGCCTTCGTCCCTCTGGCGCAGGACGGCGGCATCCTCGGCCCGCAGGCAACTTCCGAGAACCAGGATCAAGGGAAGACCCCGCAGGAGACCGGCAATGCGGGTGCAACCAAGGCGTCGGAGGAGTGGGGTGGAGTGCATGGGGCGGACAAAAAGGCCGGAGCGTCAGTGTGTCGGGGAAGCGGACGAGGGCCGCCGATCAGGACTTCAGCGTGATCCGGGGGCGTTCCCCCTTCTTGCCTTCGATGACGTATCCCGGAGGCCGGACCCCGCCCTTTGGGGACACACATCCGCACGGCGTATCCTTCGCGAACGAAAAGCCCCGGGGACGGAACCGACGCCAGGCAAAGATCGACGCGGTCAGCGCGACGACGGCGAGGGCGATGGGGGTCTGCCAGTTCATGAAGTGCACCTTCGACGGAAAAGCTGTTGCGACCATCGCCGTCGTCCGGCTTCCGGGCAAGGCGTGGCTTGGGCTGCCGGAGGACGGGATGCATCTTGAGTTTGTTGTCAGGGATGTAGGCCCGCTGCCCTCAGCGGGCGGATCTCTCATCGCCGCCTGAGGACAGGCGGCCTACACGCATGACAAACTCAAGAGGCACCCCGGAGGACGGAGGGAGGATTTCAGTTTCAGGACCCAAGCCGCAGAGTCGTCGAGAACGCAGAGTCCACTCAGAGCCAACGCAGGGCGAGACACTCCGCCCATCGCGATCACACTTTGGAAAGTGTGATCGCCATTCCGGGGCAGGCGCGCACGACCACACTTTGCAAAGTGTGGCTCTGTACCCGGGGGCGGAAGGCGGAATGCGGCGCGTCCGCGGACGCGCGGACCAGGCCGCCTCCAGACCACCGGCGCGGCCCACGAATCACACGAAGTACACGAAAGACCCGAAGTAGACGAATGCGGGCGGGCAATTCGTGTGCTTCGTGTGTTTCGTGGGCCACCGGTTTTCTGCGTCCACTCGGGGTTCCTTGCGGCCTCCGCGATGAATCGACTCCCGTCTTTGGCTCGTTCCTGCCGAGGGCCGGCACTCCGCCCATCGCGATCACACTTTGGAAAGTGTGATCGCCATTTCGGGGCAGGCGCGCACGACCACACTTTGCAAAGTGTGGTCCTGTACCCGGGGGCGGAAGGCGGAATGCGGCGCGTCCGCGAACGCGCGGACCAGGCCGCCTCTAGACCACCGGCGCGGCCCACGAATCACACGAAGTACACGAAAGATCCGAAGTACACTAATGCGGGCGGGCAATCCGTGTGCTTCGTGTGATTCGTGGGCCACCGGTTTTCTGCGTCCACTCGGGGTTCCT
>CAMCFL010000138.1 GCA_945873715.1 Akkermansia muciniphila | reverse complement strand
CGAGAGGCTCCAGTAGTGCCCGGTGAAATACTCCGCTCCATCCAGCAGGAGCTTGGGTTCCCACGCCGCCCATCCGCCATAGAGCAGGTTCCGATACCAGAAGGCCGAAGCGGCAATCTCCCGCCATTTGACGTTCAACCCCAGCCAATGACTGATGACCATCAACCCGGCCAGATAACACAACGCCGCAGGCAGGATCCGGAGCGCCCGGCGGGCATAAAAGTTCCGGAGGCTGATCCGGCCACGTCCGGCTTCCTCGCGGAGGAGCAGGTGCGTGATCAGATAACCGCTGAGGACAAAGAACAGGGGGACCGCCTGCCCGCCCACCAATCTGACCCCCCATTGAAGCCATGCGTGCTCCGGGAATCCGGGCAATTCCCGGGAATGCAGCAGGACGACCCCCATCGCCGCCACCCCACGCAGCCCATCCAGTCCGGGGATCCGCGCCTCTTGACCTGCACCCGGCTTCGAAACGTGGTTCTCGTTCATGGAATTGTTCCCCCCTTCAAGCATCCGACTTCCAACCCCGGCACCGGCGATTCGCCCAGAAGCGAGCAGACCGCCTCCCAGACTTCCTCCACGCTGACCCGCTCAATCTGGACCGCGGGGCCCGCAATCGTCGTGGCCGGTTGAACGATGCGCCGACGCGGCCCCCAGGGACCAATCCGCTTCGGCGTCCCGATCACCGTCTCCGGCACGTCGGCCGACCAACCGACGATCTCGACCACGGGCAACCCCATCGCGGCAGCCAGGTGCATGGGCCCGGAATCGTTGCCGACGTAGAATCCGCAACGCCCGAGCACCGCCGCCGTCACGTCGAGGGGCAACCGGGCCGTCAGATCGAGGACACCCTCACTCAGACGTCCGACCAAAGTCCTGGCCGGCTCTGAGAAATCGCTGCCACCGACCAGCACCAGGGTCGCACCCATGGCCTTCAGTCGCCGTCCGATTTCCTCAAAGCGATCGAGCGGCCAGACCTTCTCGATCTGCGAAGCACCGATCCCAAGAGCGACCGGAACGCGATCGGGGGGAATGACGGCCAGATGCCGCGAGGCCTCCGCCCGGGCGGCATCGCCCGGATCGATGAAGAGCGATTGATCCCGAACCTCGCCCCCCAGCGCCTCCAGCCAGGACAGGGTATTGGTGACATCATGCCCGGATGCGGGGGTCTCCCGGACCTCATTGAGGAAGGTCCAACCGGGATCGGCATCCGCCCCGAACCCCTCTCTCCGGCCCACCCGAAATCGGGCACCGGAAAACCAGGCCAGCCATCGAGCATCCAGAACTCCGAAATGCGCTTGGGGAACGAGAACCGCATCCCAGCGTCGCGGGCGCAACTCCTGTCGGGCCCAGCGCCAGGCGTTCCAAAGATTCCGCTGCAGGCGGTAGTCTGGACACCAGGACAGTTCGAAGCCGAGGACCTCATCCACATGCGGGCAGGCGCGCATCAGGGAAAGCCATTCGCTCCGGACGACCAGCGTGATGCGGGCCAAGGGTGCAGACCGGCGCAATTCCCGAAGGAACGGTGTGGTCACGACCAGATCGCCCATGCCGTCGAGACGCACCACCCCGAGGCGCTTCACCCGGGAAAGATCCAATGGCTCCGCACCTCGAGATTCCGCCGGGACCGACCAACCCAGAAGTCGCCGCACGCCGGCAGGCCTGGCCGTCCATTCCAGCCATTGGTGCCACCGCCGGACAACCTGAGATCGGATGCCCATGGGTGCGTTCAGCCGGCAACGTCGGCCAGATGCACATCCCGAGCCGCCAGCAGCAGTTTCCGGAAGGGACCCTCCTGCTCGGCCAACCCATTCCACGTGCCCTGCTGAACCACGCGTCCCTCTTCCAGCACCACGATCAGGTCGGCATTCCGGATGGTCGAAAGCCGGTGGGCAATCACGACCGAGGTCCGGCCCTCCCGCGCGGAATCGAGGGCGGCCTGCACCTGACGCTCCGAGACGTTGTCGAGCGCCGAGGTCGCCTCGTCGAGGATCAGGATCCGCGGATTCCGCACCAGCGCACGGGCGATTGCCAACCGCTGCTTCTGTCCACCCGAAAGCATGGTTCCCCGCTCCCCCACCACCGTATCCAATCCGGCGGGCAGACCGGCGATCACGTCGTCCAGATGGGCGATCTGCAGGGCCGCAGCCAGGTCGGCCGGGGAAGCGTCCGGGGCACCGACGCAGACATTCTGGCGAACGCTTTCATGGAAGAGGAACGCCTCCTGCTCAACCACACCGATCCCCCGATGCCACGACTCCGGCGCGAATTCCCAGTGATCGGTTCCATCCACTTCAATCCGGCCGCTGGTCGGTTCCCGGAGGCGGATGAGCAGCGACGCGAGGGTGGACTTGCCGGATCCGGATGCCCCGACCAGAGCAGCGGTCTTTCCGGCAGGGACTTCGAAGCTGACCCGGTCCAAGGCGACCTTGCCATTCGGATAACAAAACGTGACCTCCGTGAACCGGACGGAAGCCGTGACGCCAGAAAAGGACTGGTTCCCGAAGGAGCGGACCGGGTAGGAATCCATCTGGAGCCAACGCATGACCTCCTTCAAGCCGGCAAAATTGTAGGAAAGCTGCCCCAGAAAGCCGTGCAACTGGCCCACCAACGGCAGCAGACGGATCAGGAGAAACCCAAGGATGATCAGATTCTCCGGGGGCATCCGCCCCGGCACGATCAACAGGTGGTAGGTACCGATCAGGATGGCCATGGCCCCGCTGACCCCGAGGACCTCCGTCACCGGGGTCATGCCGCCGGCAATCCGGGTCGCCCGGCGCTCCGCCGCCGCGATGCCGGAACTGTTCTCATCGAACAACTCGGTCTGATGACGTTGGGAATGGGTGGCGCGCACGACACGGATCCCGGCAAAGCCCTCGATCAGGCGTCCGCCCATCTTCATGAACAGGTGGGAACGCTGGTTCCCCAGGGTCTTCAATCGGCGATGCAAAAAGCCCGTCAGCATGGCCACCACCCCCACCAGCACCAAAAAGGCCACCGACACCCTCCACGAAATCACAAAGATGGTGGCCAGCATGAACAGTGCGATGCTGGTCCGCTGGAAAAGGCCCAGCACAAAATCCATCGTGTTCACCGTCCGCACCGTCTCGGCGGTGAAGACCGAGGCGAGTTCACCGGACTTGTGTTCCTCGAAGACCCGCATCGGAGCCAACTGCATCCGCTGGAACAAGGACCGTCGAAGGTTGTCACCGCACCGACTCATCAGCATCGACGAAAGATTCGCACCGACGTAGGCGACGACATTCTTCAGCATCAGCGCCAGCACGATCAACCCGCAGAGAGCGGCGAAGTAGAAGGAGTCGGACCGCCCCGGGAACAGGTCCGGCAGCAGATGAAGCCAGCGTCCATTCAACAACTCCCGCCGGGCCTGATCGTTCCCCTGGAGAAAAATCAGCATCGGCAGGAGCAAGCCGACGCCCGCCACTTCCAGGGGTGCCGAGACAAACGCACAACCCACCACCGACAGCAGCAGCCATCGGCCCGGACGCAGGTACGGCCGCATCCACCAGAAGCCCGCGAGGACCTCGCGCAGGACTTGAAGGATCGATCCCATGATGCTCAGGCGCCCTGCCACACCCACCAGCATCCCACGCTGATCGCGGCCAACGCCGATCCGCGCACCATCCCCCGATACACCCTCAGATGATCCTGGGAAAACCAGCGCCCGAGGAACCCGAGGATCATGGAAAACCCGCCCATGGCGACCACGGTCCCGGCTGTGAAACCGCCGAGATAACCGGCCGCCGAAGCCCAATCGGGAAGGGCCAAGGTCGGCAACACTCCCAGGAAATGGGAGCTCCCAGCCAACCCATGCAGGGTCCCGATCCCGAAGGCCGCGTGCGGATGCCCCGGGCCGGTCGCATGGGATGTTTCGACCGCATGCGCATGGTCAGGTCCGTGAAAGTGGAGGTGTTCATGCTCCCCCCCGTCATGCTCATGCCGGTGGGCGTGCACCTCGACCCTCAACGCCCGACGCAGCGCCCAGAGGCCGATCCCGATCAGCATGACCCCCACAAGACGTTCGCTCCACACGGAGATCCGCTCGACGGGCAACGTCTCGCGGAGGGCAAACGCCAGCACCCCCACCAAGGCGACGCCCGCACTGTGACCCAGACCCCAACGCGTTCCGGTCCGCCAGAACCCCCGGTGCTGCCCGACGGCGAGCGGGGCCACGGCCGCGAGATGATCCGGGCCCGAGACCACGTGCACCAACCCCGCCAAGAGTCCTGTGATTGCCACCAGCATTTTGCCCGCTCACTGTGAAGACTGGACTCCAGAGAGCAAGCCCGCCGTCCCCGAAGCCAGGAATCCGCGCATCCTGAGTTTGTCGTCACGGTTGTAGGCCCGCTGCCCTCAGCGGGCGTTTCCGCGTCGCCGCCTGAGGGCAGGCGGCCTACACCCATGACAAACTCAAGATGCGCCCCGCGAATGCGAGAATCCGGCTTCCCAACCCTGATCCCCTCCCCCGATGATTTCCCCCACATGAGCGAAGTCGTAACTCCAGCGGGCCTTGGCTACCGGATGCCTGCCGAGTGGGAACCCCACCTCGCGACCTGGCTGACCTGGCCTCGACCGGAGGGCATCAGCTTTCCCGGCCGGTACACACCGGTTCCCGATGTTTACGCGGAGTTCATCCGTCACCTGGTCACCGGCGAGGAAGTGCACATCAACGTCTGGAACCGGGCCGCGGAGGAATGGGTCCGGGGCCTCCTGACCGAGCGGAGCGTGCCAATGGAACGGGTGTTCCTGCATCACTTCCCGGCTTACGAACCCTGGTGCCGCGATCATGGCCCGATCTTCGTCGCCCGCGATCGCGAGGGACATCGCGAGCGGGCGGTCGTCGACTGGGGTTACAATGCCTGGGGCGACAAGTATCCGCCCTACGATCTCGACGACGCCATTCCCCGTCACGTGGCTGCCCTGCGGCAACTGCCGCTGTTCCAACCCGGCATCGTGATGGAAGGCGGATCCATCGAGGTCAACGGGTGCGGCACGCTGCTGACCACCGAAGCCTGCCTGCTGAATCCGAATCGCAATCCCCATCTGGACCGCGCCGCCATCGAACAACATCTGCGCGACGCGTTGGGGGTCTCGAACATCCTCTGGTTGGGCGACGGCATCGAAGGTGATGACACCGACGGTCATGTCGATGACCTCGCCCGCTTCCTCAACCCGGGAACGATCGCCACCCTGGTCGAGGAGGATCCCTCCGACCCGAACCACCCGATCCTGCAGGAAAACCTGCGTCGACTCGGCGCCATGACCGATCAGGACGGACAACCCTTCCGCATCGTGACGCTTCCCACTCCCGGCCGGATCGAGATGGAAGACCAGCGTGTCCCGGCTTCCTACGCGAATTTCTACATCGCCAACGGGCAGGTCCTGGTGCCGACCTTCCGGCATGCAAACGACGCCCGAGCCCTGGAGATCCTGCAGGCCGAATTCCCGGAGCGGAAAGTGATCGGCATTGATTCGACCGACCTGATCTGGGGACTGGGATCATTCCACTGCATTTCCCAGCAGGAACCACGTTAGGAGGGAGGGGCAGCCTGCCCCTCCGGAGCCCCTGTGCTGACGGAGCCCCGCACCCCGGGTCACAGTCCTGACGCTGGGACCGGGTGCGTCTTGAGTTTGTTGTGACGGTTGCAGGCCCGCTGCCCTCAGCGGGCGCTTGCACATCGCCGCCTGAGGGCAGGCGGCCTACATCCATGACAGACTCAAGTTGCACCCGCCGGGACCACCCCCGCCCTCTCGAGCTTGAGGAGCTTCGGCGCGATGACCACCTGGCAGTAGGACTCCCCGGAATGATGTCGGAAGTAGCCCTGATGGTAGCCTTCAGCTTGGAAAAACCGGGTCAGGGGGACGATCTCAGTGACGATCTTGCCCCCGAACGTGGTGCCGTTGGCCGCCGCCTTGGAACGTTCGGCCAGCGCAAGTTGTTCCGGAGCCCCTGTGAGGATGATGGATCGATACTGAGTTCCGGTGTCGGCTCCCTGACGATTGGGCGTGGTCGGATCGTGGCAGGCCCAGAACACCTCGAGGATCTGTTCATACGGGATCACTGCGGGGTCGAACTCCACCTGGACCACCTCGGCATGACCGGTGTCCGTTGCACAGATCTCGCGGTAGGTCGGATTGGGAGTCCGCCCGCCGGCGTACCCGCTCACCACCTTCTTCACCCCGGGCAACCGCTCGAAGACCGCTTCCAGACACCAGAAACAACCCCCACCCAGCGTGGCGGTTTCGAGACGGTTGGCCTCCCGCGGTAATTCGGTTTTCACCCGGCCAGCTTCCGTTCGATTTGCACCTCCCGCAAGGACCTCATCCAGGCCCAAAGCGAGGTCCGCGGAGACGGCTTGAATCTTGAATCTGAAATCTTCTCCCCACCGCTGAACTCACCGCTCACCGACAAAATCGATCCGGGCGCTGAGCTCCGGCGTCAGGAAACGGTCTGGAGCCTGGATCTGCGCCTTCACCTGGAGGGCCCCTTTCTGCCGACTTCCTTCCGGGGCAATCTCGACCACCACCGCTTGGTACCGCCGGTCAGGGTAAGCCTCCGGTGCGATGACGCAGCGCTGTCCGATGCGGACCTTGGCGAGATCCGACTCGCCCAGATCGACCTCCAACTGGAGGTCGTTCAGGTTCGCCACCGCGATGAGCGAAGTGCTGGGGCCACGTCCGCCGCCGAAGGTCTGGGGAGTGACCAGTTCCTTGGCATCCACCAATTTCTCCAACACCACCCCGTCGAGGGGAGAACGGATGACGCACCAGTCAATCCAGGTTTCCAACAGGCGGCGTCCGCCTTCCACCTGGCGCACCGCAGCCTCGGCCGACGCCAGTGAGAGGCGGGCGTCGTCGAGGACCTTCTGCACTTCGACGCGGCTGGCCACCAATCCTTCCGCACGCCGGAGATCGGTCCTTGCCCGGTCGACTGCCACCCGGGCCACCGCCAACTGGCCGTCGTTCTCGGCCAGGCGCGCCTGGTACTCGGAGTCATCCAACCGCACCACCACCTGACCGTTGGTGACGGTGTCGCCCTTGCGCACCCCGATCCATTCGACCACACCCATGAAACGCGGGCTGATCTCGATCCGCTCCCGGGCCACGATGTATCCCGTGGCGGTGAGGATCGAGCCTTCGACACGCGAGGAGGAGGCGGACGGGGCGTTGGTCGAGGGGGATGCAGTCGAGTTGCCGACGGCTTTTGTCTGGCCTGCCGACGGAGAACTGGCCTTGGACGGCAAGGCCGTGGCGCGGATGTCATCCCCCTTGCGCGGCACGGCGAAATACACGGCCACGCCGAGCACCACCCCCACGCCCACCACGATCCAAGTGGTGGGGCTGCCCCGGCGGCGTTTTTGCTGGGAGGCGATCCGGAGACGTTCCAAGGGGTCCTGGCTCATACAGACTTCAAGGCGGCAATGACGGGAATCCGGGCGGCTCGGACGGCCGGCAGCAGGCTGCCCACCAATCCGA
>CAMCFL010000137.1 GCA_945873715.1 Akkermansia muciniphila | reverse complement strand
ATTCAGAAAGCAGCTGCCCACGAATCACACGAAACACACGAAGCAAGGCGGTGGTTTGTGTGCTTGGTGTGATTCGTGGGCTATTGGCCTTCTGGGTCGGACTCGTGGAACTCGTCCCTCCAGAGCACGCCCGAGTGGAAGTCAGAGTCTCCTGACGTCACCTCCCACGGTAGGCAGCGAGGTCGCGAGGCTCGCTCCCGGTGGTCTGCATGAGACATGATCTCCTAAAGTTTCTCTACCCCTCTTCATGCCATGATCCGACCTGTCCTGCAGGATGACGCCTTTGTCGCTGATGTGGAAACCGCCCGCCACTCGGGGCCCGGCCCGCACGTCTGGTGGTTGGGCCAGTCGGGGTATCTGGTCCACCTCGCGGGACGTTCGGTCCTGTTCGATCCCTATCTCTCCGATTCCCTGACCCGCAAGTATGCGGCGACCGACAAGCCGCACGTGCGCATGACGGAACTGGTGGTGGCACCGGGACGCCTGACCGGGATCAGTCTGGTGACCTCGAGTCACCTGCATACCGATCATCTCGACGCGGAGACGCTGGGACCGTTGGTGGCATCGAATCCAGGGATCCGGCTGCTGTGTCCCGAATCGCAGCAGATGCTCAGTCGGACCCGGTCGGGATTGCCCGACGAGCAGATCCTGGGTCTCGAGGTCCCAGAGTCGGGATCCGTGCAGGCCGGCGAGTGGGACGGAATCCAGTTCGAGGCGGTGCCGGCCGCCCACGAGTCCCTTGATCGCGATTCGAAGGGGCATCTTCTCTACCTCGGGTTCGTCGTCCGGTGGGGAGGGTGGACGTTCTATCACTCGGGAGACACGGTGTTGTATCCGGGAATGGAAGCCCGGTTGAAGGGGCAGGGCATCGACGTGGCCTTCCTGCCGATCAATGGGCGGGCCTCGGAGCGTCGGGTGTCGGGGAACCTGTGGGGCCGAGAGGCGGCGAGGTTGGCGTGGTCGATCGGGGCGCGGTACGTGGTTCCCGGTCACTACGAATTGTTCGAGTTCAACACGGCGACCACGGACGAGTTCGAGGCCGAGTGCCGCGCGCTGGGCCAGGGATACCGGGTCTTGCGAGCCGGCGAGCGCTGGAGTCCCCTTGGTCATGGATCCGGCCCAGCCCCAAGGATGCACTGTGAGGGTTCAACCGCAGATGGCCGCAGATGAACGCAGATGGGACGGGACTGCGTCACTGGCACAGACGGCCGGATGGATCCCGCTGCATCTCACGATCGGGGGTGCCAGCGGCCCGCCGGTACTGGGTGGAAGCGAGAGGGAATTCACCGAGGGGAAGATTGTCCTGAACAACCACGACGCAACGGCAACCACAACCGGACAGATTCATGTCCCCACGTCGCATCCGTTGCGCCGTGGTTGTAAATCTTCAGGTGTTCGACGTAGTGAATCGCGGATTGCCTGCACGTGCGGTGTGGTGTGAGCCGGGCCCCGCCGTCCTTTCTACTCCTTCTTCGCTGGCAACAATCCCTCGATCACCTTCGCCGACAGCTCATGTCCTTCGAGCAACGGGTATCCCTCCCAACGCACGATCCCGTCTGGATCCAGCACGACGACATGCGGAATGCCCGACACGCCGTACTCCTTTGAAGTCCGCTTCGCGGGATCAATGGCCTGGAAGTATTCGATGGTGGGTGTCTTCATCTTGCGGACGACTTCTTCGGCCTCGTCACTGATGCCGACGACCACCAGTCGGTCTCCGAAGCGCTTGTGAAAGGCGTTCAGTTCGGGAATCGCCTTCTTGCACGGCCCGCACCACGTCGCCCAGAAGTCGATCAACATCCAGCGGCCTTCCCGTTTGGGCTCGGGGCCGAGCCATTTCTCGACCACCAGCGCCGGTCCTTTCTTCCCCAGGAAACTCTTCGCCCAAAGCTTCTTCTCCTCGGCTGCGAGGGACGGAACGAAGACTGTTGTCCCCACCCCCGCCGCCATCGCCAGCACGGCCCCGCGTCTTGTCATTTTCTCCATCGGCGCAGCATTGCAGGTCCGTCCCGGGCGGCAAGCCCCCCACTTGGCCCCGCCGCTCTTCATTTCCACGCCAGGATCTTCAGGCCCTCGACACGTTTGAATTCACCGGAATTGGCGGTCACCAGTTTGGCTCCGAGGCTGCGGGCCTGGGCGGCGATGAGGAGATCCAGAGGACCGATCGGCTTGCCCGTCGCCTCGAGGGTCGCCCGGATATCGGCATAGTGCAGGGCGGCATCGAGGGTGAAGTCGGCCAGCCAGAACAAGCTGAGGAAGGCTTCGAGGCGCGCGGCTTGGTGGGGATGGGTCTTGATGTTCTTCTTCACGCCGGTCCAAAGCTCAGCGGCGACGATCACGGGAATGCCGGTCAGTGAGGGATCGGGTAGCTTCTCGAGCCCAGCTTGATTGCGGAGCACGTGAATGCACGCGCTGGTATCGAGGAGGAAGGAAGGCTTCACGGCGCGGTCGGATCAGAATCTGGGGATGGGCCGCTCATGCTGAGCAGGCCGGGGCGGTGGTTCTGGAAAGTCTCCGCCGTCGGGGAATGTCTCGGCGAGATAGCGGGCGATTTCGCTGAAAGACCGAAACTTCGCTGCGGGCAGGGGCTTGAGCACAACCTCGTCCCCATGCCTTTCAATCTGAACCTCGGTGCCTTCGAAGCGGAAGGCCCTGGGCAGGCGGACCGCCTGGCTCCCCCCGTGCCGGAAGATCTTTGCGGTAGTCATAGACACAGGCTGTAGCTACGGGTGGTCGGCGTCAAGTCGGGGGGTGCTTCAAGGTTGCGATTGGGCGCAGCCGGGGCCGCGCGCCCCTTGGGACACCGTCCCTCGCCGAGGAATGAGGAAAAGCTTGCGACCACAAACCCAAGATGCACCCCCGGCTGGGAAGGCTTTGGATTCGACGTCGACAGTCACGCCCGACGGGGATTACACCCTTTGATGGCCTTCACCGATGCGGCGACGGAGGCGGTGAGATGAGAACCAACCTAAAGCTGCGGGATATCCTTCTGATTCTTGGGGCGATCCTGACGCTGGTCGTTCTCCTGGGATCTTGTATCCAGGTGGCTCCCACGATTAAGCCCTTGCCCGTTCCCTACCTGAGTGAGGGTCGATTTGAGGGGAGAGTTCAATCTCCTGGAAGGCGTTACTGGGTCACTGGTGTGGGGCTTCAACTTGGGCCTGGTGGCGAGGTTTGTACCAATCGGATGCTCGTGAAGCTGGTCTCCGATAATGGGGTGAAGTGTGAGCGATCGTTCACGCTGGAGGAGTTGTCTGCTGGGTACAAGAAGGCGGTAAGGACCAATTATGTTGTTCGGTTCGGGAATGGTGAAAGCCCCGGGAAAGCCAATCGCCTGATCGATTTGGGGATGGCTGACGGAAATGCGGTACGGGTTGAGTTAACCTGCCCATATCCCTGCGCGACCAACCTCAGCGTGTTCGTTCTCTTCGCGAGGGTAGAGTATGCAGGAGGGTGGTAGTGCGTGTGGTGTTCTTTTGGCTGCCCTCAGCGGGCGGACCTCTCATCGCCGCCTGAGGACAGGCGGCCTACCGCAACTGGAAACCCATGATGGACCCGCGAGGGCTAGGGGTTCTAAATCCCGTTTCCTGACTTCACAGCCTTTTTCCAACCTACCCGATGATCCCCCGAATGATTTCGGGTTCGACGACTCCGGTGAGCTTGTTCTCGAGGCCGCCGTAGAAGTAGGTGAGGCGTCGGTAGTCGAGGCCCATCAGGTGCAGGATGGTGGCGTGGAGATCGCGCAGGTGATGCCGGTTCACGAAGGCCTCCCGGCCGAGTTCATCGGTCTCGCCGTAACTGATCCCGCCCCGCACGCCGCCTCCCGCCAACCAATAGGTGAAACCCTTCGGATTGTGGTCGCGTCCACCGGGCTTGCCGCCGGTGTTGAAGGTTTCGGAGACCGGTTGACGTCCGAACTCGCCTCCCCAGACGACGAGGGTTTCATCGAGCATCCCGCGTTGTTCCAGATCGGCGAGCAGGCCGGCGATCGGCTGATCCACCTCGGGCGCGTGGATCTGAAGGTTCTCCTCGATTCCGTGGTGGCCGTCCCAGGTGTTCTGTCCGCCGGCACCGCCTCCGCCGGAATAGATCTGGATGAACCGCACCCCGCGTTCCACAAGACGTCGGGCGACGAGGCATTGGCGTCCGAAGGGTGCGGGACCCACGGTGAGCGGATGGCTGCCCTTGGGACTGTTGATGCCGTAGAGCGTGCGGGTGGCCTCGGACTCCGCGGTGAGGTCGAGGGCTTCGGGCGCGGCGGATTGCAGTTGGAAGGCGAGTTCGTAGGAAGCGATGCGGGCCTGGAGTTCGCTGTGTCCGGGGCGATCCTGGAGGTGTTGGGCGTTGAGGGATTGGATCAGGTCAATCTGGCTGCGTTGCATCTCGCGGGTCAGGTCGCCGGGCGGATGGAGATTCAATATGGGATCGCCGGAGGAGCGCAGGACCGTTCCCTGATAGGCAGCTGGCATGTAACCGCTCGACCAGTTCGGGGCTCCGGTGGTGGGTCCCCCGCGTGGGTCCAGCATGACCACGTGCGAGGGAAGGTTCCGGTTCAGCGTTCCCAGGCCGTAGCTGAGCCAGGCTCCGACGGAGGGATGGCCCTGGATGATCCGGCCGGTGTTCATCTGCAGCACGGCTGAACCGTGGGCGAAGGAATCGCTGTAGAGCGACTTCACCACCGCCAGTTTGTCCATCTGCCGCGAGAGATGGGGGAACGCGTCGGAACACCAGAGGCCGGATTTCCCGTGCTGGGCGAAGTTCCGACGGCTGGCCTGGAGGACGGCGCGGGTCTGGGTGTTCCGCCGGAACTCGTTGTCGATCGATTGGCCGTCGCGCTTCTGCAGCTCCGGTTTGTAGTCGAACAGGTCCACCTGCGATGGGCCGCCGAACATGAACAGGAAGATGACCGCCTTGGCCCGCACCGGTCGGTGGGGTGGACGCGGGTCGAAGGGGGAATTGGGTGAAGGACTCGCCGCCATCGCGCGGCCCGTGGGGAAGCCGTCGGCTTCCAACAGCGAGGACAATGCCAGGCCGGTGAACCCGGCGCCCATCTGCCAGAGGAACTCGCGTCGGGACCCGGTGCACTGCGGATGGGGACGGTCAGTCGACATGGAGGAATTCGTTCAGGTTGAAGAGGGCGGCGCAGAAATTCAGGCGGGCAAGCCGGTCACGTTCCGCAGGGGACTTGCCGGCGGCGAGCTGCCGTTGCTCAGCCAGCATGCGTTGGGACGCTTCGATCTCGGTATCCGTGGGGACGCGTTGCAGCACGAGTTCAAAGGCCCGGATCATCAGGCGACGATCGTCGGCTCCACACTCGCGGGTCAGACGATCCGCCAGTCGCGCGGCCTGGCGTCGGACGAAGGCGTCATTGAGGAGCATCAGCGACTGGGGAGCGACGGTGGTGACGCTCCGGGTTCCGATCGGCACGGTGGAAGCCGGGCAATCGAAGGCCTCCAACAAAGGCGTGACGAGGGCGCGCTTGGCGAAGATGTAGAGGCTTCGCCGGTCCTGTTCCGCCGCGGGACTTTCACCCCATCCTTTGCCGGCGGAATCCTGGGTGCCGTGCACCTCCTGGGCGAGGGCTGGATAGAAGCTGGGACCGCCGGCCTTCGGGTTCAACGTGCCGACGACGGCCAGCAGGGAATCGCGGACGGCCTCTGCTTCGAGCCGACGCGGGTTCTGCCGCCAGAGGAAGGTGTTGGCCTCGTCCCGGGCGAGCGCCTCGGCGCGGTGGGCGCGGGAGGACATCCGGTAAGCCTCGCTGGTCAGGATCAGGCGGTGCATTCGTTTCATGCACCATCCGCCACCGACGAATTCCGACGCCAGCCAGTCGAGCAGTTCGGGGTGGGTGGGGCGCAGTCCGGTCCGCCCGAAATCGTTGGGGGTCGGTACCAGCCCGACGCCGAACAGGTGTTGCCAGAGGCGGTTGACCAGCACTCGGGCGGTGAGCGGGTTGGCCGGGTCCACCATCCAACGTGCCATGGCCATGCGACGGCCGGAGGTTCGAGGAAGATTCTCCGGCGGGCGGATCTCCGGCGACTTCAGTCCCAGCACGGCGGGCATTGCGGGTTGGACTTCCGCGCCCGGGGTCAACACGTCGCCCCGGCGCAGGATGTGGGTGGGCTTGATCGGATCCTCGGCGATGGCGAGGGCGATGGGAAAGGGATGGGACTGCGATTCGAGCTGTCGGATCTGTTCGGTGAGTTGGCGTCGGGGTTCATCGCCGGTGGTCTGGGCGAGGCGATCGCGGAGGGGTTTAAGCCGGTCGAGCCGGAGGAGTTCCCAACGGCCGAATTCCTCGTGCGGAACCAGCGGCCGGGTGATGCGGCCGGTGCCGCGACCGCCGCCGCCAGTGTGATGGTTGCCGTAGGGATTGATGCTCCGGAAGTAGGCGAGCATCTGGTAGTAGTCGGCCTGGCGGATGGGATCGAACTTGTGGTCGTGGCATCGGGCGCAACCCATCGTCAGGCCGACGAAGGTTGCGCTGGTGGTGACCATGATGTCGTCGAGGTCATCGAACTCCGCCACCAGCGTGCTGTCCGGTTCGTCATCCCAGACGTGCAGGCGGTAGAATCCGGTGGCGACGATGGCCTCGGCCGAGAACCCCGGGAGTTCGTCGCCGGCCAATTGCTCGACGACGAACTGATCGTAGGGCTTGTCGCGGTTGAACGATTGGACCACGTAATCCCGGTAGCGCCAGGCCTCGGGTTTTGCTCCGTCCCGTTCATAACCGTTGCTCTCCGCGAACCGAACGAGGTCGAGCCAGTGGCGTCCCCAGCGTTCACCGTACTCCGGACGCGCGAGGACCCGATCGACCTGACGCCGCCAGTTTTCGTCGCTCGGCTCCTGCTCGAAGGCGGAGACTTCCTCCAGCGACGGCGGCAACCCGAGGACATCGAAGTAGAGTCGACGCAGAAGTTCGCGCGGAGGGGCCGCCGGATTGGGGGAGAGCTGATGCGATGCGCGCTGGCGTTGCAGCAGGGCGTCGATCGGGTGCCCGGCGTCCGCGGGGATCACGGGGCGTTCGACGGGTTGGAAGGCCCACCAGGCGCGGTCGGATTCCTCCAGGGCGAATGGCGCCTGGCGCAGGGCCGGAGACACGTCGGCGTCGTTGCCCGCGACGACCGCGGCGGTCGCGAGGCTCGCGAGGAAGTGCAGGAGGAATTTCACGGGGACTGCGGGAAGGTACGGTGAGCGGAGGCGCGGCGACAACCTCCGGAGGGTGGGTTGGCATCCACGAATCCACGACCCTGATCCTCTGACCCAGCGTGGATCCGTGGATTCGTGGATGCCACTTTCTGGCCTCGTGTCCCACACGGCCCGAGTGGCCGAGGATGGCGCGACCCCGCCGGGGTCGGGATCCATTTGGTTCTCGGTTCCCCGGGTCATCGCTTCGCTCGACCCGGGGCTACCTTCCGCGATCCCTCCGGGATCAGTTCCCCTCGCGGTGGATCGATGACCACGGCGGGACGAGTTTAACGAGTCCCAGATCACGGACT
>CAMCFL010000136.1 GCA_945873715.1 Akkermansia muciniphila | reverse complement strand
AAGGGGACGCCCGGCCTCATCCAGAAAGGATCCCAGGGTCCAGGATTGCGGAGCGAAGCGACCGGTTCCGTCGTTGAGATAGAGGATGTCCGGTTCGCCCAACTCCAGCAGGGCCACCGCGCCCAGACCGTTGGTATCCACCCGGAACTGCAATTGATGCTCCGGAGGAACCATCCACTGACCGGCGACCTGCCGGACGCGGACCCGGACCGGGGAATCCTTGGCGGTCCGAGCCCGATAGTGGGTGACGTACAGATCCAGATCGCCGTCACCATCAACATCGGCCACCGCGAAGGAGCGGGTGCCACCCTCGGGAGACAGACCCGAATCGGTCACTGCCGAGAACAGGCCCGCACCGGAATTGCGGAACAGCCGGGTCCCTCCCCCCAGGGCGTTGACCAACAGATCGAGGTCGCCGTCACCATCAACATCGACGAGGACCACCCCGGTGGAGGCGATCCCGGGGCACCCGACGCCCGCACGGGCGGTCATGTCTTCGAAGGTCCAGTCACCGCGATTCCGATAGAGCCGGTTTTGACCGGAGAGGCTGGCAAAATAAAGGTCGCAGAGGCCGTCGCCATCCACGTCGCCGAGGGCCACGCCCGCGCCATCCTCCAGCAGACGGTTGGCAGCGATCTGGGACGGAAGGAGGACATTGGTAAAGTGGACGCCGCTGCGGGCGGCGGGGACGGAAGAGAATCCGTGGTTGCCGGGCGGGACGGGATGAACCGGGCGAAACCCCGTTGCCGCCGCGAGCGAGGCAGCCCCGAGCAGGCCTCCCAAAAATGCCGGATCGAACTTCATGAAAGAGTCTGTTGCACCGTCGCCAGCCAACGTGCGGAAAGGTGAGGGAGTGCTGAAGAAATGGGAAGGAAGCAGGCACCGGACGCGTCCTGGATCGGTCGTGGTTGGAGGCGGGCTGCCCTCAGGCGGCGATGGGAGGAACGCCCGCTGAGGGCAGCGGGCCTGCCAGCGCGAGGACCCGGTCCGGGCACAAAAAAGAGGCCGGGGCAATGAGCCCCGGCCTCGGTGTCAGCACGGAACCGGCTTAGCGGCGCGCGCGATAGAACTTGGCCGCACCAGTCGCAGGAATGGTGGACGGACTGGTGGCACCGGGCACGTCGGTGAACGGACCAGTGATGCTGTCGGAGCCCTGAAGGACACCCGCGTAGGTGAGCACGAGGTCACCGGCAGCGTTGCGGCTGGCGCTGACCGTCGGCGTCACCGCGACCTCACGAGGAGCGACGCTGGTGCCGATACGGATCCGTTGAACGGAGTAGTTCGACTCGTTCTGCTGGCCTTCCAGCGGATCCGAGGCGTCGTCCGTGAAGTGGCCGTTGCCACCGTAGCCATTGCCCGGAGGCGCGCCGCCGCCGGTGTCGTTCATGCTGGAGAAGCCGAACATCAGGCTGTTGTTCAAGGGCAGATCGGCGGTGCCGATCTGGTTCCAGGTCTTGCCATCATGCGAGTTCGAGAACGTGAAGATGTTTCCATCACGCTTGATGCGCAGCCAGCGAGCCGACAGGGCAGAGGACTCGGGATCGGTCTGACCGGCCGCGTTGATGCCGTTCAGACCGGGGTAGTAGCCCCTCACGCCACCGATGACGGTGTTACGGCCGACGGGGGCGCCGTTGCCGTAACCGGCACCGGGCTCCTGACGCCACAAGGGGATCGCCGAGCGACCCGGGGCATCATTCTCGATGTAGGTGGTGTTGGCGACCATGGCGACCTTGGTGCCATCGACCGTGAACTCGCCGCCGGCGATGTAAATTTCCTCGCGCAGCATCAGACCGGAGTTCGCCCAACCGGCGGTGTTGGCAGGGCGATCATTGCGACCGACTTCGACGGTGACCTCGAAGTTGCCAACCAGCTTCTCACCGCGGTGGGCGTAATGGACGTAGTCACCCGGATTCCAGGCGTTCGAACCACCACCGACGATTTCGAGCTCGGTCTCGGTATCGCCCGAGGAGACAGCGACGGCCTGGCCCCTGCGGTAGGGATCATCACCGGGGGTGCGGACAGCGGGGTCGCCGCTCTGGATCAGACCGATGTCGGTGGAGCCCCAGTCGGCCGTCTTGCCGATGATGGTGGAGTTCGCGGCGATGACGTTGCCCGCGCTGTCGGTGAGACCACCGAGGATGGTGAGGGTGAACGTGTTGTTCACGAGGCCATCGACCGTGAGGTACAGGGAGTCGCCACTGATGCCGAGGCGGGCGCTGGTCACGCGGCCCTGGCTCAGCTTGTAGTTGATCGGGCCGGTGCCGGGCCAGACGGAGGCGGCGTTCAGCGTCTCGGAGAACTTGACGCCGATGGTGGTCTTGTCCGTGGTGCCCGCGGACAGGATCGTCGGCGGGGTGGTGTCACTGACGACAGTGTTGCCGTAGTTGGCGAACGAGACCGTGGCGGTGTTGAGATTCCCCTCAACAACGCCCTCGACGACCTTGGCGCCTGCGGCCTGGGCGTACGCGCCGACCAGCAGGGTGCCGGGCCACTCATTGTAACGCTCGGCGATCAGGGTCCAGGTGGTGCCATCAGTTCCCACGTACGCGGCGAAGTAGTTGCCGACGCGACGCAGGCGGAGCCACTGGTTGGGGAGGGTATCCACAACACCGGGGTAATTGCGGCTGAAGCCCGTGAGGTTCTGGGTGGCGATCACGCGACCGAGAGCCGAGACCGAGTTGCCTGCCAGCGGGTTGCTGACGTTCGCGAAGAACGAGGGGCTGAGGGCGTCCAGGCTGACGCGCGCTGCCAGACCGCCGGCGTTGTTGGCGGTGTCGCCAGCAACGGAGCTGGCGAAGCCAGTGATCTTGATCGACTTGTCGAAGTCGCCCGAGATCGCCTCGTAGCTGAACTGCTGCAGGTCGCCGGGCTGTTCAGCCGTATTGCGGTTGGCGAAGCCGTAGAGGCCGCCAGCGGTGATGTTGAATGAGTCAGGACCCGTGGAGACCACCGAACCGGCAGCGATCTCGATCGGCGTGCCGGATGGATCCACCAGATTGGGGGTGGGCGGCGTGGCGGGATCCGCGTCCGCATCGACGAGCGGGACGACGACCGACGAGCTCAGCAACGTGGCGCTGCCGTTGACGAGCAGGTTCGCCGGAGCCGTCTGGCCGGAGCCGCTGATCGGGTTGCTCCAGCGGAGCTGGTAGGAACCGCCGTCCTTCTGGGTGACGCCCATGATCTTCAGCGTGGACTTCCGGGTGGAGCCGGCATAGCGCGCCTCATTGGGGAGGGCGACGCCATCGCGATACCACTGGAAGCTGTTCGGGCTGCCGGTGACGCTGGCAACGAGGGAGACCTCGGTGGAAGCGCCGGCAGTGACCGTCTTGGAAGCCGGGCTGGAAACCAGCGAGGCAGCGACGTTCTGGATCGTGAAGGCACCGAAGCCGGTGTTTCCAAACGACACGAGAACCTCGGCCTTGCCGGGAACGGCAGGGTCAGGGGTCACGTCAATCCACGGGTCATACAGGTAGTCGTGACCCGTAACACCGTAAGACTCGATGACTTCATCCACTTCGGTGAAGGGCAGCTTGACGCTGCTGGTGCCGCTGGCGATCGAGCCGTCCAGACGATGCACCGCGAGCCACGCGGGCTTCTTGATGTCACCGAACTGGTTGTTCCAGCTCGGGCCGGAGTAGGCGACGATGTAATCAAGCGCCGGGTCGGTCTGGAGAGCGAAGTTCCAGTTGCCGTCGTAGCGGGTAACGCCGTCCACGGCGTGGTCGATCGGAAGATTCCCCTGACCGGCCGCTTCCCACGCGAACGCGGGCAGACCCCCGAAGGAGGTTTCATTCCGCTGGTAGAGTCCCACATTCGGCTGCGCGTTGTAGGCGGCCGTCGGCGTGGGATTATTGGGATTGAGGGTGTAACGGTTCGGGCGGGCGGGCCATCCGGTGCCGGGGAAGTGCCCGGCGAACACCACGGAGATCTTGGATCCATCTCCGTACGTGCTGGTGAGTTCAACGGGGAATGAGGTCAGGCCGCCGAGGGCGTAGTCATTTCGGCGGGCACCGTTGTCCCGGTTGTCGACCCGTCCGACGGGGGCGAAGGTCAGGCCATTGACCGTCTTGAGGACCTGAGGATGATGGCCGGCGCGCCAGGTGCCGCCGCCAGCGAAGAGGGTGGTGTTGACACCCGCGCCGCGGACGTGGAAGTCGCGCAAGCGCCA
Organism: Akkermansia muciniphila; assembly: GCA_945873715.1. Classification (GTDB taxonomy): domain Bacteria; phylum Verrucomicrobiota; class Verrucomicrobiia; order Limisphaerales; family UBA9464; genus UBA6176. The sequence goes on along the minus strand of CAMCFL010000136.1, from coordinate 3,336 downwards.
ACTGGCGAAACCGTCGCCGCTGGAGAGGCCGTCACCCACACCACGGACCTGCTCCTCGTAGGCCACCGTGGGGGTGGTTTCCCAACCGCCACCCGCCTTGGGCGCGTAGCGGAGGATCAGGTGACGGAAAGCGCTGTAAAGCGCGCGCTGGCCTTCCGGACCGTCGTCGATGCCGACGCGCCACCAGACATAAGCTGCAGCACCCTGGCTGCCGCTGCCTTCTGCCGTCACGTCGATACCGATGGTGGCGGCGGGGTTGAGCGATTCCTTCCAGGCGACGCCCATGGGGCGGGCCGTGGCGGCGTCGAGCCAAACCAGCGAACGATCGGGGTAGGCTTCTGACAAAGCACGATCGGCCGCCGAAAGGCCGGCGTCGTCTTCGTTGATGCCGTTTTCACGAATGCCGAGGAGCAACCGGTTGGCATCGTATCGGATCAACTGGGAGTAGGCATCCACGGTGTCACGCCCGACGAGCCCGATGTTGGGCGCGCCGGCCTTCTTCAGGATGGGGAGGAGGTCAGCAGCGGCCACTCCGGAATTGCCGTTGATGTGCTGAACCCACTTGACGGTCACCTCTTGGGCGAACGTCGACTGGCCAGCCAATCCGAGGGCCAACGCCGAAGCGAGGGCCAACTGACGTGCCGTCTTTGATTGTTGTGTCATGAGCTATTCTATTTGTTTTCCAAGTCTTCACACCAAGGCCACTGCATCCGGCGTCCCCACATGAGTAAATCTGAGAAAACCGCCTTGCGTAGCCAACGGCAGGACAGCCCTTGGCGAATGTCTCTGGTGTGTGAACCGATCGGAGGCTTTAGGCCGAGGCCTGTCGAGGGCAAAAACCGAGTTCAGACGGGACATTTCAGGCCTTGACGGCTGTCAGGTTCGATGTGCCGAAAAGGGAGGACTGGTACGATCCTGCCACCGAAGCTCCCATCACCCGATCCAGAGGCCGCAAAATGCCCAGCAAAAAAGGGGGGAGGAGCGGACGGCTGCCGCCCATTGACTCCGCATTCACCCCAGAAACAGTCCTTTTCACCCCTACCCCATTCAGGGGACATGGGGCAATTCCACCATGCTGGAACCCGCGGGCACCGGCACCCGGCGCGGCATCTGCCCCGGCCATCGGACTTCCACCTCTGCCACCGGTGTGGACCCGGCAAAGACCAGGGTCGAACTGTCCTGCGACCAGTACCCCGCACCCGCTCGAACCTCGCGGGCCGGACCCGCCCTGCCGTCGGCGGAGATCGACCGGAGTCGAACACCGATTCCGGCAGGATTCCCCACCCCTCCCCGGAGGCGTACCCGGACACCGGGTTTACCACCGGTATTTCGAAAAAGATGCGTCACCTCGGAATTCTGGGCCACCACCAGGTCGGGTCGACCGTCGGCATCGAAATCGGCCACCGCGGCTCCCCGTTGCTCGCCGGAAAGGGAGATTCCCGATCGGGAAGTCGAGAGGGGCTGCCACGCGCCCCGACCGTTCCCGAGAAGCAGGAGTCCGGTGCCTGCGTCGTGTCGATCGGTCCCCGGTCCGATCCCGAAGAAATTCTGGGCGAGAAAAAGATCTTCGGACCCGTCGCCATTGAAATCGGCGGCGGCGATGCCGAAGACCGGAGCGGCCTGGGCGATCGCGGGGAGCGGTTGGACCACCCAATGATCCCCTCGATTCCAAAGCGCCACGGAATCGAGGGTGGTGACGCGCAGCCGTTGGGCTTCGTCCAACCGGTCTCCCAACAACTCCTGGACCGAAGCGGCGCCGAAGGCGGCCCGGGTCGGGAATCGCTCCAGAACGGCTGGCCAGGCCGATGCGAGCAGATCGCGGGTGATCCAGGGCAAGTCACGGGGCGGCGTCCCATGCGGGTAGCTCTCCAGCAGCAGGGGAATGCCGTCCCCGGCGAACGTCCCACGGAACAGGTCCGCGGTCCGGCCGGGCTCGGTGTGGTATCGGGTGTTCCGCCCCCAGTTGCCCACGACCAGATCCATCAGGCCGTCTTCGTCGAAGTCCACCGGCATCACGCTGTTCCACCAGCCCGTCAGGGCGGCGAGCTGGAGGGGACGCGGACGCGGATCGCCCTCGGCCCAACGCAGTTCCACGGAGGTCCGTTCGGTGAACCGACCCCGGGCGTTGTCAAAGATCCGGATTGCACCCCACTCGGTGGCCACGACCAGGTCCAGGTCGCCGTCGTCATCCAGGTCGGTGAAGGTCGCCGACGTGACCATCCCCAGATTCTGGAAGAGACGGGTGTTTTCCGGATCGGCCGTCCACACCCCGTCCTTGACGCGAAGCAACCCGGACATCCCAGGCTCGGGATATCGTCCCCCCACCGCCCGGCCACCGACGAAGAGTTCCAATGTCCCGTCCCCATCGACATCCCCGAGGGCCATCGGTCCAGGGGCGGAACGCAGGCGGACGCCTGCCGGGAGGTAGGCATTCCGGGCGAGATCCAGCGTCCGGATGGCTGCTGGTCCTTTCGGCGCCTCGTAGTTGCTGAGCGCGATCAGGATCTGGGCATTGCTCCCCTCGACGGGTCGGATGAGGACGCCAGCCTGATCCGCTGGGGAAACGGCGGTGAACGGGGCGGAAGTCGCGGGGCGAAACTGGCCCTCACCCTGATTGAAGAAGACCCCGAGTGAACCACCCCGCCCCGTGCCGATGACCAGGTCGTCATCCCCGTCGAGGTCAAGGTCGCCCCAGGCCACGGAGGGTCCCAGATTCGACAGGGAACGGGGCAGGAACGGTTGAAGCTGCGCATCGTCGAAGGGCTCGTCCCGATGCCGATGACCCAGGCGCTCGCTCACGTCGGTGAACAGCGGGGGCGGCAGGTTGTTTGACCCGGGTGCGGGAACCTTCGCCTCGGACTCCGCGAGCAGCAGCAGGCTTCCCGGCTTCACACCGTCCCGGACACTTTGCCGGCCATCGGGCCAGGTCACCGTCACCGTGAGGGTTTCGCCGGTGGCGCGGGCGGCGAAGGTACGAGCCGGGGCATCGCTGGAGAGGAATCGTCCACCGGCCACCACGACCTGTGACTGCGGCACCGGGCCGCCCTGGACTTCGATCCGGGCACCCACCGCGGTCGTGTTGGGTGCGCGCCCCTGCAGTTGCACCCGGATCCGGGGGGCATCGGCGTCATTGCGCAGGAAAAGGGCGGCCGCGTTCTGGGAATTGAGGAGGACGTCCTGGTCGCCGTCGTTGTCGAGGTCTCCCAACGCGATGCCCTGGGAGATTCCGTGGTGATTGAATCCCCATGGGGAACCCCACTCCTCGAACCGCATTCCACCGAGATTCCGGTAAGCGAGATTGGGGAGCGCATGGGACGGGAAGCGCCGCCGCAACTG
>CAMCFL010000135.1 GCA_945873715.1 Akkermansia muciniphila | reverse complement strand
GATCGGCACCTTCCGGCGCCTGCTCCAGTTCTACCCCGCGGGCCATCAGTTCCTGCCGGCCAAGGAATTGTTCGCGCTGGGCACCCGACCGTTGATCGAAGACGGCCAGGACGTGAACACGAACGGCTTCGGTCATCAGACGTTCAATTTCGAGCAGTACCTCGACGTGCTGGGGAAACATCTCCTGCGCGAATCCGCCGCGATGGCGGGCGCTCCGCTGTCGCTTCAGCCGGGCGGGGTCCATCCCGCGGTGGCGAACCTGACCACCTTTCGTGCGCAGGCCATTGCCGATCATCGGGACGATGCCGACGACGTGGAGATGCACCACATCTTCGGCATGGGTTGCACGCCGGACACCATCGGGCAACTGCGCTTGCTGAGCCGGTTGGTGCCGGTGATCTCCACCAACAATGCGGTGGCGGATTCGGCCACCGGGGATGCCTTTGAACCGGAGGAAGACGGGAAGCCTCCGGGGAATCTGGTGCGGTTCAGCGACGGGGTGCTGCCGGTCAGCTCGAACCAGTTCCGGCTCTCGAAGGAAGTGGAACTCCGCTTTGTCAGCGGTGACGGAACCGTGCCCATCGCCAGCCTGGCCCGCGGGGCGGGATCAGGGATCGATTTCAATGCGCCGCATGCGAAGGTTCATCCGGTCATTGCCGGGTTCGGCGAGAAGGAGAGCGGGCACAATCCGATGCTCAACACGCCCCAGTTCTTCCGGCTGTTCAGCGACATCATCACCGGGCGCACGGTGGATCATCTGACGGTCCAGATCTCGGCTCCGATCGAGCCGGCGGAAGGTTCTGTCGGACTCTTCAACTTCTCGGCGACCGGTGCCGGACCGGGCGCGGGTGAACTCAGTTGGGTCGTCGATTACGGCGATGGAACGGTGGAACTCTACCGCGGTGCAGCGGCGGGTTCGCAGACCCAGCAGCATCGCTACCGCCAAAGCGGCACCTACACCGTTTCGGTGGGCGTGACGACCGACAAGACCGATTCCGAGCGGGCGCGGGTGACGGGCTTCAAGTCCACCCAGGTGACGGTGCGCAATGTCGCACCGACGGTGGTCCTGGAAGGGATGCCGACGACCGCGAGCGCGGGCGACACGGTTTTGGTGTCGGCGCGGGTGACCGATCCGGGGACGGAAGACTCCTTCAGTTACCGTTGGACCCTCCCGGGATCGCGGATCGAAGGACGGCACCAGTTCCTGGTGCCGGTGACCTTCGGACGTCCGGGAACCCAGACGGTGAAGGTGGAGGTCGAGGATCAGGACGGCGGCATCGGGACCGCGACGGCGTCGGTGACGGTGCAACCGGCGGCGCCGTTGGCCGGACCGGGCTTCGCGGATCACTCGCAGCTTCCGCGGAGTGCGCGGCCGCAATCGCTCCCCGGGTTTGAGGGCGGTCAGCCGGAGATCCTGGTCCGGATCGTGGGGGTGGCACCGATCGGCGAGCCGACGCTGGAGACGGCGGCATTGATCGTGCAGAACCAGCGTGGGCTACCGGCCCTGGTGGATCAGGCGCTGGACCTGTCGCGGATGGTGATCGTCACGGCGTTGCCGTCGGCTGGGGATCCCTCGGTCCTGCTCGGTGCGGCGACGGAAAGTCTCGATGCCATCCGCACGGCCCGGGATCGGTTCGTGGGCAAGTTCGCCCGGGACGTGGAGATGATCCGCGAAGTCCGCGAGCGCACGACCTCGTTCCCCCTGATCGGCGCGCTGGCGGGACTGATCGGCCAGGATCTGTCGGTGAAGACGACGTTGATCGCCGGCTTGCCGACCAATCGTCCGTGGATGATGGACGTGCTCTATCTCAAGGGCGGTGAAGTCCAGCGGTTGACGCGCTGGTCCAATTCGATCGCGTCGGGCGTGGGATTCCGGCTGCGATGGAACTGGGTGACCGAGCAGGGCCAGGTCGAGATGGTGTCCAGCGACGGGACCCTCGGCCCCCTGATCGACGCGGCGGTGCTTTCCAATGCGGTGCCCCTGTTCGATACGGCCAACCCGGCGATGGCCGCGGATCGCCTCGGGCCGGCGGTGGCCGGCGTGCTGAATCCGGCGACGGATCAGATCGATCTTCTGGCGCGCGACAACTTCACCGCGGCGAACAAGCTGCGTCTGTACCTGGCCTTCGACGCGAACGAGAACGGGCGTCTCGACGACGACCTCTTCTACGAGATGACCACCAACCGGGTGGACCGCAGTCGGCTCACGGCGCGGCCGTTCGCCATCCTCAGCCAGGATGAACAGGGCAACATCGGCGACGTGGATCCCTTCCTGCCGGTGCGGACGCAGAACTTCCTGCTGGGCGACGCGGACCTGCCGGAGCCCCAGCGGTATCGGGCCCGGTTGAACGACGTGCGCGAGGCGGTGCGCGGCGCGGTCAGTGAGGGATTGTCGGATCCATTGACCGAGAAATTCCTGCTGGATCCGGCGCATCTGTGGGTCTTCGAACAGGGCTCGGGCGCTGGCCTGTGGCGGAGCGAGAACCTCGACGCCGTGGTCCGGGCCTGCAATCGCAACTACATCCCGGGCAAGAGCGACAACGACTACGAATTGTTCTTCCCGGCATCGTTGGGTCAGCCCCTGGGCTTCAATCCCGCCGGGCGTGCGGCCTTCCTCGCGCAGGGTCCGTTGCGGGATGAGACCCTCACCGGCGACTGGTACTTTGTGCCGCCGCTGGGCCTGGATGAAAACGGCGCGTTGACGGACGACTCGGGTGCCGTGGTGCGCTGGTTGTACCGGTTGCCGCAGGGCTCGGCGCTGTCCGATGGAGCCGTCGAGTTCGAGGTGGCGAAGGTCGGGCCGGGTCAGCCGTTGTCGGCCGGGTTCCCCGCCGCCTTCACCCCGGCAGAGGTGATCGCCCAGGTGATGCGGGCGAAGGTCCGGGAGGTGCCGGCACGGGCGAAGCTGCTTCCCGACACCACCTTCTACGCCGAGCGACGGGAGCATTTCATGTTCGGTCAAGCGCACCTCGCCCGACCGCAGGCGGCGGGGGACGACACCCTGGGCGACGCGGGCATGGGCCGGCAGATGCTGATGCTGAAATGGGTGCTGGAAGGCGCGTTCGTGACGGTGCCCACCCGCACGGATTTCAACGCCAGCCTGCCGCTGGCGCCGACGGCATTCCTGGATGCCATCCATGGAAACTGGGTCACGGCTGGGGTGCCGTTGGCCGAGGGATATGAGTGGGGCGTGTTCCAGGAATACGCGGCCCTGGCGGCGCGCCCGACGGTCCGTGCGGCGCTCCGGTTCGGAACTCCTGAAGCACCGGTGCTGCGGCGTTTCGCGGACGATGCGATCGCGGCACAGGAGCGCGGGAAGATCAAGAAGCTGGGCAAGGCGGCGATCCGCGCGGCTCTGGCGCGACTGGCGGGCGATCCCGAGTTGCGCGGCGCACTGACGGACATCCCGCCCACGGCCTATCGCGAGCGGGGATTGCAGAGCTTCGAGGAGTACATCCTCGAGACCATCCGCGGCAGTGAGAAGGCGCGCGTGGCCTTTGGCCGGTTGGTGGAGGATCTCGACGACGTGACCGAGCCACCGGACCTGGGCGACTGGCTCCGGGCCAAGCAGGGGCATGACGAAGGCTATGTGCAATTGCTGTTGGCCGACCCGGCGCTGCATCGCCGCTATGTCGCGGCCACCTTTGATTTCCTGCGGCGCACGGTGCAGACGCCGACGCAACCGCATCACGAGGCGTTCATCCAGAGTCTGGTGGCGGCGGGAAAGACCGATGAACTCGCGCTCCGACTCTCGAACCTGCATCGGGTGGTCAATGGTGCGCCCGGCCAGCCCGGGATCCGTGAACTGGCCCGCGCACTCCGTCTCGATGTGGACCTTCCGGTCGAAGTTTCTTCCTGGGGTCCCGGTGGTTTCACCGGGGTTGATGTCCAACTGCGCGATGCCGACGGAGAGGGCGCGGGCGGCTCGGGCGCTGCCCCTCGGCGCGGGGCGCGTCCGCTGCTGGATTCGACCCTGGGGACGGGGATCGCGCTGACGGCGTTTGAAGAGGAAGCGCTGGGCAATGAATCCGGGGAAGCCCTTGCAGTGGTGAGCGAGGAGGGAATTCCAACCACGCAAGGCGAGCCCGTGGTGGAGATGACCCTCGAAGGCAATCCGGTGCAGGCGTCGAAGGCAGATGATGCCTACGCGGTGACGATGGAGCGGATGCCGGTGGGTGAACCGGTGGTGGCACCCAAGCCGTTCTTCGCCCTGTTCGTCGCCGGCCCGAACCGCACGACCATGGTGCTGGATGACTGGCCGGCCGCCGGCGTTCGCCCGCGTTCGCCCGGCACCACGATCGGTCTGGCGGATCGGATCGAGATCCTGATCTTCGCGGCCCCGGGCCTGACCGGATTGCAGGCGGAGCTCTCGTCTGAGTCGTCGCCGAATCGGATCCAACGTCCGCTGGCGGAAACGGTGGCTGGATCGGGCGTCTACGAGATCGCTTCGGGACAGACCCCGGTGCGGGTGACGCTGAGCCGGACGGATTCGGCCCGGTTGTATGTGCCGGACGAGAACCTGGTCCGGGTGCAGGTCACGGGCCCGTCGATGCCGGCGGGTGGATTGATCGAGGAAGTGATGGTGGATGCCTCGGAGTTGGCGATTGCGACGGTGAAGCACACCGACCGTGGACCGGAGTTGAAACCGCGCTTTGATTACCGGGATCAGCTGACGGGATCGCCGCAGGGACCACGGATGTTCCTGCAGGCGTTCAACGAGTTCGATGACAACGTGGCCGCGGTGGTGGGCAACGGCGACAATGCGATGCGCCAGATGCTGCAGAACTTCGCCGGAGCACAGTTCCCGGACAGCGGGGAGGCCGACTGGCTGTACCTGCATGCGCATGGAACGAAAGACGGCCGGATCCTGGATCACAACCAGGTCAACAACGGACCCTCCGGGCGGATCCTGGCACCGGTGCCTGACCTGGCGCTGGACGGTCGTTGGAACAAGGACGCCGACTACTTCATCTCCGAGGCGTGTTCCATCCTCAACCCGGGCATCGACCGGAATGGCAACCCCATCACCGGTCAGGTGGCGGGGAAGGTCAACTGGGAGCTCGTGATGCGGAGCAGTCCGCGTCCGATCCATGCCATCCTGGGCTTCATCTTCGCCAAGGTCGCCAGTCGCGCTGACACCCTGACCTTCATCAACGCCATGAAGAAGGGGCAGGAGATCGGGCTCTCCTGGTTCCGTTCGATGGACGGCGTCCAGCGGGAGTGGGGCATCCTCTACTTCGTCGGGACCGAACCGGATTCGCTCTATCGCATGACGCAGGACCGAGGCCCGCTGGAACCGATCGATTTCATCTCCTACCGGGGAACGGTGGGGGACGACCTGGGCGATGATCTCGAAGAGACGGTGGCGGGTCACGAGCTCTGGCCCGGGCTGTGGGCCCCGGCGGGGTTCGCGGCGAGTCCGGAGATCCCGGGGACACTGCCGGCCTGGCGCGGGGCGCGCTGGAATCCGGGATTGAATCCCGGTTCGGGCGAGCGATTGCGGATCCGGGATCTCGGCGACGTGTTGGAGTTCGGCCAGCCCAGGCTGCCGGGCGCGCTGGATGAAGAGGCACCGGCGGAGAACCTCGCGCAACTTGATGCCGAGCGGTTCTTGCAATCCCACAGCCCCGCCGAGGCGGCCGCGTGGCAGTTGGATCGGGCGGGTCGGATCCTGGCCAGCCGGAGCGAAGTCACGGGTCGGACCGAAGACAAACTGGTAGCCCGACAATTCCATTTCCGCCGTCAGTTGGACGGCATCCCGGTTCACGGCAGCCGGGCGAGTATCGAGATCCGGGCTGGGGGCGTTTTCCGCGGGTCTTCGGTCCGGGCCTGGACACCGGTGACGGAGGCGGGGCCGATGGTGGAGGTGCAGCCGATGGGTTGGTGTCTGGAACGATGGTGGCGGGACGAGGGTCCGCCCGACCCGAGACGGGTGTCGCGGGGTGAGTTGGTGTGGGCACCGGTGCGTACGGTGGATGGCACGGTGCGGTTGGTGCCGGCGTGGTGTTTCCGGATGACCGGGGCGGATGCCACGGGACGTGCGGTGGGTGAATGGGTGGATCTGATCCTCGATGCCCGAACGGGCCGCGGGATGGAAGCGGAGGTGTTGCCGTGAAAAGATTTCTTTTGTTGGCCTGCCTGCTGTTCGCAGCGCAGTGCGGTGCAGCCACGCCGTTGACCTCACTGGAGTACCGCATCAGCGGTTCGGCGCTGGACGTGTCACCCGCGGTGTTGTCGGTGCCGAAGGGCATCCCGGGCTCGATTGCCACCCGTTACACCGGCGACCCGGCGTTGCTCCAGGGAGCGTACCTGGTGGGAACCCTGCGCGGCGGGGGAAGTCCCGCGCGCGAATTGCTGGGCCTGCCCGGTCAACCGTTGCTCCTGCCGGCGCTCAACGTGGTTGGGGACTATCAGCTCGATGCCCTCCAGATGGTGCGGGACGACGGTCCCACCCGGGTGGTGCTGCTGGAGGCGACGCCGCGGTCGATCCCGGTGCGGGTGTTCGACGAGGTCCTGGTTTCCCGGGTCACGTCGCGTCCGCTCAGTTCAGAGGAAATCCGCGAGAAGGGGATCTTCATCGACGAACAGAACTTCCGGGTCACCGAGTTCGAGGTCGGACTGGTGTTGGACGGAAAGACCATCCAGATCCGGGCACCGGTGGTGGCGCCGCGGGCGCGTCAGTCCACCGAGATCATTCCGGCGGCGGAGTTGCTGGAGCGACTCGCGGCGGCGGAGCAGTTGAACCAGCAGATCGCCGAGACCCTCCCGTTGCCGCCCGAGGCACAGATTGCCGCGATCCAGATCAAGGGCATCGCCTTCCAGTTCACGGAGGATTCCGAGGACGGTGTCGGGCTCAGCATCCCTCCCATCCCGGCGTTGCTGGTGATCCCGGGGAACATCGGGTTCCTCAACCAGTTCTTCTCCGTCCAGGTCTTCACCGAGAATGCCGCGCCGTCCGATTCCGGCCTGAGCGTGCTCAACCTCCAGGCGAAGCTCGTCCTGCCGAACGGGACCGATCGCATCGCCGGCACCTCGGATGACCCGCTGCGGTTCGCGCGGGTCGGACCCTCCCAGGCGATCCAGTCGCAATTGCCGCTGCTGGGCACCGGCCCCGATGGCAAGGCGGGAACGGCGGACGACGTCAGCCGATTGCAGCCGGGGCAGGGCGGGCAGTGCGAGTTTCTGGTGGAAGGTTTGCAGGAAGGATTGCACGTCCTCGACCTCGACCTGACCGCGGATCTCGAAGGACTGGCGGCCGGGCTGATCCAGGTCACCGGCAAGGCGGCCGGATCGGTGCTGGTGCGCAATCCTCGGTTCTCGCTGGCCTTCGGCGCGCCCCGGACGGTGCGTTCGCAGGAGCCGTACTTTGCCAGCGTCACAATCCTGAACACCTCCGAGGTCCCGGCCAACGAGGTCAGCATCACGCTGCCTTCGGCGGCGGTCTCCGGAGCCGAGTTGTTGTCCGAACCCACGGTGAGCCTCGGGACCATCCTGCCGGGGCAGAGCGGC
>CAMCFL010000134.1 GCA_945873715.1 Akkermansia muciniphila | reverse complement strand
CGTACTGCTGCATCAACACGAGGACATTCTGCCGGTGGTTCCACTCATCCGTCTCGATCCGCTTCACCGCCGCCTTCGCCGCCGGATCCTTCAACGAGGCGGCATGCCCCACGTAGGCCAGCGCTGCCGCCCGCTCCGCCGAGTAGGCTCGCTGCAGCAATTCAACCAACGCCGGATGATCCAGTTTCATGATGGTTTGGTCCGACGCCCGGAAGCTTCCGTTCTCTCCCATCGCGACGGCAAGCGGCGGTTTCGCGATGCAACCGCCGTGGCTGATCCACAGAGGGAGACCGAGACTGATCTGGAGCCGTCCAAGTCGAAGGCGGGGGTAGGCCGCCCGGGTGCTTCATCCCGGAGGGATGACGGAAGGTAGCCCGGGGTGGAACACCCCGGGTTTCGCGCGGAAAGCAAGATCGCCCCGGAGGGGTTCCAGAACCGCATGCGGGCACCTCCGAAAGAACGGGCGCGCCGCCCATTCCCCCGTTCCTGAGTGAAATCGAGACACCCGAGGACGCGGTATCGAAACGGATGCTGCCGGCGCGGGTTCATCCACTCCCACGATTTCCCCGCCGCTTGACCACCAGTGCCGCAATAAACCCGGCGAAGAGGAATCCGCCGACCGCCCACGCGGGCGAGGTGTCGCTGCCGGTCCCCCAGACGGCCAGCGCGCTCACGGCGGGACCGCCGAAGATGCCGGCGCCGATGAACGCCTCGTGGATCCCGCCATGCTCGCCCTTGGTCTCCGAGCCATCCATCGAGTACAGCAGCGAGGAATAGTAAAGCACCGCGCTGGCCCACCCGAGAGCCACCTGGGCGAGGATCAACACCGCAAGCGACGGGGCCAGCACCACCCCGACGAATCCCGCCAGCAACAAGAGCAATCCCCCGGCGAACCAGCCAAACCGGTAGTGCCATCCACGCCAATGCCAGAGCACCCCAAACGACACGGCCCGGGCAATGAACCAGATCGACATCAACCAGCCCATCCGATCCACGTCGTAGTCCAGTCGGACCGATAGGGACGGGACAATGGCGAGGACCGTGTTGATCGCCATGTAATTGAACGGATTCCCGATCCACGCCAACCGCTTGAAATAGGCAGGACCCGTCTCCACTTCCATCGGCGGCGCTGGGGGGAGACCGCCCCGTTCCTCCACCGCCGTCGCCGGGGAGCGCGTGGCACTTCCGGCGATCACCCAGGCATCGTGCTGCCGTTGCATCCAGGGCAACGCCAACCATTGCAGCGCATGCACCCCCACCGGGAGCCAGTACAGACTGGCGGCCCCGAGCACCTTGTAGAGCGTGCCCCCGGCGAAGACGCCCACCGCCGCCGTCGCCGCCCACACGACATTGTAAAGTCCGACCCGACCGGGCAGTCGTTCCCGCGGCTCATGCTCGCTTACCAGGGCTTCCAACATCGGCCAGACGAAGCACATGGAGGCGGTCCAGATCGCCACTCCGGCGACCTGAGCCCAGGCCACCGGGACCAGTCCCGCCAGGGCAACCCCCGCCAACTGACCGGAGAATCCCACGTGCAGGGAACGGAAGTATCCGAAGCGCTGGCCAAACCGTCCGCCGTAGATCGAGAACGGGATGTAGATCAGCCCATGCAGCACGCAGAGCAGCAGGGTCTCCAGGTCGTTGAAGCCCAACTCGCGTCGCAACCGCTGGAGGACGTAATTGAAGAAGTACGCCGTCGCGAAGGAGTTCAACCCCTCGAGTACGTAGTAGCCGGTCTTGCTTGGTCCGTGTCGCACGTGTTCTCAACCCCGCCCCCGGGGAGAGCGCGGAGTCAAGGGACCGCCACACGAACACGCAAGGGGAACAAAAGCCCGCCTCGATACGGAGTCGTATCTTGATCGGAGCGGTATGGGAGCGGTGGACCGAAGATTTCAGTTTCAAGATTCAAGGGATCGCGGGCTCCACGATCGCCACGGGAGGCAACGAACGTTCCGTGAGTGGCTTGAAACTCCCCTTCCCCCCGTCTTCAAACTTCAAACTTGAATCTGAAAACTCCCTCTCACCGCTTCCGATTGTCAGTCCAGGCCGCATCGTGGACGACTTCCGCCGCCTTCTTATGGAGGATGGTCGTCTCCGCTTCGGTTCCTGCAGATTCCACCCGATACGCCGTCTCCAACGTGTCTTCGAGCTCATTCGCGAAACGCCGACGGAACCGCCGCACCGCCGGTCCATCCGGCAGCTTGCGTCCAAAGGCATCCCGCAACGACCGCTCCTCCCGGATCAGGGCGGCGACGTCGTCCGAACGGAAAACCCCGCGGGAGTAGCAGTGACAGACGATCCCGAGCATCCGCGCGAAGGGCAGGCCGAACTCCTGCTCGAACGCCACCTCGTCCGTGGTCGCCTTGGCCGCCGTGCTCTCGGCCGACCGCCGGATGATCATGGTATGGCCGTCATCCGAAGCATCGGCGTCGGGCTTGGCGAACTTGCCCAGGTGCAGATCACCGGGACCGGAACGAACGTCTTCAGGGCTGGATGCCATAAGCCCACTATCCGTGCCGGGTCCCACTCCGACGCAAGACCGGAATCGTAACAGAATGATGGCGAACAGACCATCCCGATGCCCTCCGAGATCAAGGCCGCGCCATGGCACCGATGTCCGCGGCGATCAGCTTCACGAGGTTGTTCTCACTGCTGGTCGCGGGATAGACGGCGCTGGAGTAGGAGTTGGCTCCCTTCTTCACCAGACGGTTATCTACCAGGTACTTCTTCCCTTTGCTTTCATAGCAGTGATAGGTCCACCCCTTGCTGTCCACCATCGTGATGTGGGGGCAGGCTGCCATGGGCGTGTAAGATTTCGTCTCGGAGAAAGCCTTCGGCATGGTGATGTGGACCTCGGTGTACACGGTCCCGTAACCCGCTTGCCATCCGGTCATGTTCAGGATGTAGAGGATCCAGTTCGTCTTCTCGACCTTGGTGTAGGTGTAATTCACAGGAAGAATGCGCCCAGAGGGCCTTGATTGAGTGGAGATACAGGAACGTCAAGCCTACCAAAAAAAGGTGGATCTCCCGGCCTCCCGCCGTCAACGCCGAACTCGCCATCCAAACTCCCCTTTCGGAGGGCCAATCTCCGCGAGTCCGAAACCGTCCCCTTCCACTCCGAGAACGAGCCTCGTCACCTCGTCGCCTACCCGTAGGAGACGACGTCAGGAGACTCTGACTTCCATTCGGGCATCCCCGGCCCACGCGCGTTCCCCGCCCGATTGAAGTGAGCCTCGTTACCTCGTCGCCTACGGGTTGGCGGGGAGATCCTCACTCCATGGGGACGCACCTCGGCCCACGCAGGTTCCCAGCCAGCCCAGGATGCGCCTCCTTCCGTTGGCGCCCCGTAGGAGACGACGTGAGGAGACTCTGACTTCCATCCGGACGTCCCCCAACCCACGCACGCTCCCCGCCCGATTGAAATGAGCCTCGGCACCTCATCTCCTACCAGAGCGGCACCGGCCGGACCTGGTAGTAGGACTGGTCGGCATCCACGGTGACGGGCAGGACGAACTCCAACACGTCCCCCGTTCCCGGGCGACGCTCCAGCAGTTCCCAGCCCGCCGGCCCCCGAAGCGTGATCGTCCGCTCCAGGCGATAGTCGCGGTCCGCGGTCGTCTTGACCCGCAACACCAGCGCACCGCCCTCCGACACACTCCAGACGACGCTCGGGAAACTCGCCAAGATCGTTGGATCCGTTCCCGCGTCGTACTCGGCCCGCGCGCCGAAGCCATCCCCGTCGCGATCCAGAAGTGCATCGACCGGATCGGCCGGGTCCAACCCATGGAGCAGTTCCCAGTTGCTCGGAAGACCATCACCATCCGGATCCGCCAGGACGGTTGCCACGAAGCTGACCGTCGACACCCGGTCGCGCAGACCGGCGAGCAGCGTCAGGACGGACGACAATTGCGCGATGTCCCGGTTCACCCGGAAGGTGATCGTCAACAAGGATCCCTGACCCACCTCGAAAACACCAAGGTCCGCCTCGTCCACGTTTGCGACCTTCGTCGACGCCAGCAGCACGCCGTCCCGACGGATTTCGGAAATGATTGCGGATGTATGGTTCTGCCAGCGGAAATCCAGGTTCGGGATCACGAGCGGTCCGAGGTTCGTAACCGCCAGGGTCAGGGTGTACGGCCGGCCCACTGTGATGGGCGGAATCGGCGTGACCCGACGCGTGAGCGTCACCCGCGCATCCGACACGGCCTGCCCCAGCGCCCCCGCATCATCGTCCTCGAGGTGCGCCCCGATGGCCTGCGCCGAGCCATACACCGTCACCTCATCCATCTCGCCGTCGAATCCACCTCCACTGGCTCCGCGTCCGATCCGGACCGGGCCGCCGCCCACCCCAGAAACGTCGGCAAGAACACCCTACGAAGCCGTATAGGCGAAAGCTTGGTCAATCCGGACCACCAACTCGGACTGGGCCGGCAGAAGTGTCCAGGTGACATAGTGCCACTGGCCATCCCGCAACTCCGGCACGCCTGATTCCCTTCCGATCCACTGGCCATTCCATTCGATCGATGGCTTGCCGTTCCGCAGAAGGAAGACGAGTCCCACCCCGTTCGTGCCGCCTGAAAGTTCGAACACCACCTGACGCTCACGCTGTCCAGGCCGCGGCCGGACCCATGCGCTCACACTCATCCCCGCATTCGGACTCGCCTTGAGTCCGGCACCGGAAGCCACCTCGACGACGGCCTGATCCCCGTCAAACGAGAAGGCCTGCTGGTCGAACCGCCGAACATAAGACACGCCGGACGCGACCCCATCGAAGGAGCCAAAGGTATCACGGGCATCCCCCTCCGCACGCCACCAAGCCAATCGCCCGGCACGCGCCTGCACGAGGCCTCCGACGAGCTCCAACGGCAGCTCCGCCCAGTCCATGCCCGCACCACCCACCCCGCCGGTGCGCCTGACCTCCGCCACCATCGTCAGCGGCCATCGTCCTGCGATCATGACGGGCCGTGCCACGACCTCGACGGTCACCACGGCCCCGGGAGCCACGGTCCCGAGGGTCGCCAGAATCGTGGCCCTCGGGCGTGTCGGCGGACTCGGCGGCTGAAAGCTCACCGTCCCCTGGCTCGTCTTCAGAAGGGGGAACCGCAGCGAATTGAGCCCCAGTTCGACATCCAACGGAATCTCGACCGTCACACCCGCCGACGCTGTCGGAGCCCCGTTGGTCACCACCACCCGAAACGAGAGTTCGCCATTCCGAACCACGAAAGGAGTTGCCGATTCGAACGTCGCGATCTTGAGGTCGCCCGGCGCCGTAAACGAGATGGCGCTGGAGACTCCCAACCGGCCGGAACCGTCGTCGGCCAGCAACCGAGCGGAACCCAACGGCGGATTCAACGTCAGCGTGCCCACCCAGGCACCCTCGCTGAACGTCGCCAGCACCGGCGGAGCCACCGCCGTCAACCGCCCATCCACGAAGGGCACACGGATCTGGTTGTTCTGGGCCGGGCTCGTCGCCAGCGCGCGATCCCATCCCGACGCTCCCCGCTGATTCCACCATCCCATGCGCTGATAGGTGTAGGTGGAGGGAGTCAGGACGTTGATCCCGCCGAGCGGGAATCCCGGCCAGTCCGCAGGCTCCACGCTCAGCGGAATGTCGATCCGCCCCGGCTCCGCCCCGCTCGCAGCAAAGAAGTCGCGCAAGGCCCCCGAGGCATCCAGCAGCATCACCGCCACCGGCCGGGTCGTCAGGATGGCATCCGCCGTGTCGACGCCCCAGTCGAGAAGGTGCCCGAGCCCGAACCGGGGAAAGGCGTTGGGAGCGGGCGATCCCTCCTGGATCCGGAAAATGCTGCCCGCACCGATCACCGTGCCCGCCGGAATGACGAACGTCCCCCGGGGAACCGGCCAGCGCGAGTGATCATAGAAGGAGACCCTCCACCCGCTGATGTCGAGATCCCCGGATGACACGTTCTGGAACTCCACGGCGTCCGTCGTCCGCGTGTCGACCTCGGTGATCAGAAGCTGCGAAGGCAGCCCGTTGCCACCGACCGCTACACTCGGAACACCCGCCAACGCCACCACCCCGTTGAAGTTGGAAACGACCGCACCCCGGCCATCCACGGCCCGCAATTGCGCACCAAACGGCTGACCCGCAACCGCACCCGGCGGCGTCACCCATTCAAAGCTCCGCACCACACCACCGCTCTGGTCGTCGTTCAGGACGGTACCCACCGCCACGCTCTTTCCAAAGGTCACGAAACCCGCCGACGTCGGCGAGGCCGACAGTCGCAACGTGAAGTACTCATTCGACTCTTCCACCAGGTCACCCACCACCGGGATCCGGATCTCCGCCACCGTCGACATTGCCGGGATCACAAGCGTCCCAGTGCCCCCGGCGAAATCAAACGGCGACCGTGCCGTCTCGTTCGTGGTCGTCCAGGCGATCTCCAGGTCCACCGCAGCCAACCCCACCATGGTCACTGGAAACACGAGATCCTTCGTCCCGGAATCGCCCTCCAGGATCCGGGCATCAGCCACCGACACGCGCGGCAGCGCATCATCGTTCAGGATCGCCAGGACGGGCAGCAGGCCCTCGATGGTCATTCCCACCGGATTGTTCAGGATCAACCCGAACACCTCGTCCGGCTCGTAGAACGCGTCCCCGAGAAGCACGATCGAGACCGTCTTCTCCACCTCGCCTGGCGCAAACTCCAACCGGCCGGCCACCGCCTCGAAGTCCACGCCCGCCACCGCCGGCAACTGGCCCGTCCCCGGCCGCGGCGGCCCAATCACGAACTCCACCGAAACCGTCCTCGAAACCGGGGCCGACAACCGCACCGGCACGGGAAGGATCAGGCGCTCACCGATTCCGCCTTCCGTTCGCCCTGCATCGAGGACCGACACGGTCAAGGGGATGACGACCACCCAGGCCTGGGCCTCGTTGTTGGCCAGGCTCAGCTCACCCGTCGGCGAATAGCCTTGGGCCATCAGGCCCCCTCCCTGGGCCGTGTTCGCCTGAATCACGAGATCCACCGTCACCCGCGCACCCGGCGGCAGGATGCCGAACTCCCCGGTGACCGTCCCTGCATTCCAAGTCACCGTGCCCACGCTCGTCGTGAGCGCCGTCACCGTCCACCCAGCCGGCACGGTGTTCGTCAAGGTCACCGGTGCCAAGGGCTGGTTGCCAACATTCTCGACCACCAGCCGCGCCAGGAAGCTCTCCCCGACCGCCAGTGTTCCGGGCACTCCCTCCCAAGACAGCTGGAGGTCCGCGTCACATCGTCCCGCGGCACCGGCGGTAAACAGGGCCGTCACCTCTTCGTTCAGCAGGGCCCGCGTGTACACGCCCACTTCGTCGATCCGTCCGTCGAACCGGTCCGCTTGCCACCCCTGAAAGGTCTGCGACCGCGCCCCGATCCGGAACGGGGCGTCCATCGGCGGCATCGTGCCCGTCAGCCCCACGAACTCTGAGACCTTCACCCCGTTCAGGAACACCCGCACCCGGCCCGGCTCGACCGCCATCGCCACATGCGACCACCGGTTCAGCGGCACCGCCGCCCCCGCATCCGTCC
>CAMCFL010000133.1 GCA_945873715.1 Akkermansia muciniphila | reverse complement strand
CCGCCGGCACCCCAAATCTACCGAGACGAACCTTGAAACACAGCCCCGAAAACCGATAACCAAACCCAGCCGGGGGTGGTACAGTTTAACCTGACCCGAGGTGGTACACTTTGACCTGACCGCTGACACCGGCTACAGCGAGGGAATCCACTTGGACGGCGACCGGCGCCTTTTGATCACCAAAGGGCCAAGCCTTATCACCCCCAAGGTGGGGCGTTGGCCTATGCTTGAGGCCCTGTTCCAGCGGATGTTTGTGGCCGACGGGGTTGATCAGCAACCCTTTGTTTTCGGCTGGCTGAAGTCCGCCGTCGAATCGTTGCGGAGGGGGGTACGCCGTCCGGGTCAGGTGCTGGTCTTGGCCGGGCCGGTGGGGTCCGGAAAGTCGCTCTTCCAACATCTGGTCACAGACATTCTTGGAGGAAGATCCGAGCGCGCCTTCAGCCACTTTGCGTCTGAAACAAGCTTCAACGGGGAACTTTTCCACAGCGAACATCTGATTCTTGAAGATGAGCTTGCCAGCAGGGACATGAGATCCCGGAGGCGGTTTGGGCAGGCATTGAAGGCTGCAGTCGCGAACATGGTTCAGCGTTGTCGCCGCATGCGATGCGAGGGCGTGGGTCTCCGCCCATTCTGGCGGATCACTCTGAGCCTGAACGATTCCCCCGAAGACCTTCTCGTGCTTCCACCTCTGGACGATGGGATCCGCGACAAGGTCATTCTACTCGTGGTCAATCATGGTCCTCCACCCCGTCCGATCCGATCCCCGGAGGACCGGGTCGCCCTCTGGTCCGAGTTGACCAATGAGTTGCCCGCATTCCTCGCGCATCTGGAGAGCTGGTCGATACCCGCAGCGATTCAGAGTGAGCGGTATGGTGTCGTCCAGTTTCACCATCCAAGAATCCTTGTAGCCCTTCGCGAGTTAGCGTCCGAGTTCCGGTTCCTAGAGATCGTGGATGCGGTGCTCTTCCGGAACGGTGGGGACGACTTCGATGCCATCAACGACGACCCCCTGGATTTGCCGTGGCAAGGTTCGGCCTTGGACTTGGAGCGTAAACTCCTGAAGTCCGATTTCGAACGTGAGATCGGCAATCTCCTGTCGTTCAATAATGCCGCCGGGACTTTCCGCCGCCGTCTTGAGAAGGAGTTCCCGAACCGTGTTCGCTACGTGACCATCCGCGGCCGCCGGCTCTGGCGAATCGAGCCACCTGTCCTGCCCCCCAACGAATCCATTGCAGCTGACGAGCAACCGAAGCGGGAGCTTCCGCAACCACCCGCCGAGTCAGCAGGGCTGGATGTCATCGAGGACTGACGGAGGCCTCCCTTGGCGTTCATCTACCAGAGGAAGGGTTCGCCCTTTCATTGGATCTCGTACCGGCACCCCATGACGGGGAAGCGGGTTAGCGAGAGCACTGGCTTGAAGGTGTCGAATCGGAACGAGACGCGCCTTGCACATGCCCGTGCCCTGGACATGAGCGCCAAGGAGTTGGCCGTGACCCGGATCGTTGCCAGTGAGGCCTGGAGCTATTGGGTCGAGCCATTCCTTCTGGCCCGATACTCCACGGTCGCTCAGCTCCGGACCCTGGAGCGCTACAAGACGAGCTGGCGGAACATCGTGCCATTCCTTGAGGAGCGCGGTCTGCGATTTCCACGCCAGCTTCAACGCGAGGACCTCTACGCCTACATCGAGTGGCGGAAGACCACTCGCAGCGATCGCGTCCGGCCGTGCTCGTTCAATACCGCTCGGCACGAGATCAAGATGCTGGGGATGATTCTGGCCGAGGCCGTGGCGCGCGGGTACTGCACTAGAAACGTTGCTCGTGATCTTGCCCTGCGGAAGGAGAAACCAAAGCAGAAGCCGGAGTTCACGATCGACGACATCTTGGAGATACGCCGCCGGCTCCAAACAGAACCAGACTGGATGCGGGTCTGTTTCGAAATTTCAATCCATCACGATACCCGTCTCAGGGCCACGCAGGTTGATCTTCACCAAGATGTCGACTGGACCGCTGGCACCATCACCTTCGATGAGAAGGGAGACCGAATGCTCACCGTACCAATTGCCCCGGAGCTGCGGCCCCTGCTGGAGCGCCGCCGTGATGAGGGCCACCGGTTCTCCTGCCTCCTGCCACGGGGTGCTTCAAAAGCGTGGAGATCGTTTTTCGACCGGATGGGCCGCAGGGATTTCTCCTTTCACTGCTGCCGGGTCACCACAATAAGTCGCCTCGCCCGTGCTGGCGTCTCTGAGGCGTTGGCTACCCGCTACGTTGGCCACGCCAGCACCGAGATCCACCGTTCCTACCAGCGAATCGGTGTCCGCGATCTTGTTGCCTGTCATGTCGCCGTAGCCGGAACGGTGGGGGTGGATTCCAGTGCCTGGACGCAGACCTTCAAGTCACCGACCGACAGTCTGGTGTAGATCCGATGGACATCCGCTGATCTTCAAACGTGACCTGATGCAATCTGGCGCTTTCTGCCGCCTACTCGACCGTCAGTCCCGCCATGGACGGGGCCGAGTTTTGCATCGTGGATTCAAACTCCACGCGGGTGACCCAACGTTCCGGATGCGGGTTGTCCCAGTTTCGCAGATACAGGGCCAGGCTCCATTGGTCACCGGGCAGGGCGGCATTGCTCCCGGTGGCCACGCGCTTTGCCTTGGGCAGATCCCATTGGGGTTGGTTCCATCCGACCCACCAGGCCATCACGTCCCGCTCAAACTCGATGGGAAGTTCCGCAGTGGAGCCGTCGGCGTAGTAAAGCCGGTATTTCGCCACCACCGTCCCCACGGGATCCCCCCATTGGACGGCATGCAGGATGTGGAGGCGTTGAAGCGGACGATCCAGGGGGATGTGGACCGACCGAGGAATCAGCGGACGTCGCACGCCCGAAGCCCGACGCCGAAGCCCGCCCCGATCCAACCCGGAGGGGGGCAGCCATTCGCCGGGGGGGATCGCAGCGATACCCCCGGAAGGTTCGATACGGTGTTTCGGACCCACCCCGTGAACCAGGGGGATTCGTCGCGCTCCGCGCGCCTCACCGCCCCGGCCAACGAGGCCGGGGGATCGTGACCACGGCGCGACTGCTGGGGGAGATGCCGTGGAAGATTGCGCGGCATGGGGCGCACTGGCACCCGTTCTGGTGATTGAACAAGAGCGCGCCCCCACTTGGCTCGGTCGCTCCAACCGCAACATCGGCCGCTGGCAAGCCCGGCAAACGGCGCCTCGGGCAACCAGGATCTTGAAGCAACGCGCCGGGAAAAATGACCACCCTACAGGCGACCGCGGAATTTCGAGGACGCTGGGGCCATGGTCCTCCTGTCGGTATCATCCCAAGTCGGCGCGATCTCTGTTCGGGCCGTTGGCGAGTTGCCCCCCGCGACCCGCTCGGCTTGCAGGGCAAGCCGCCCACAACGTGAAGCCGAGTTCTACCGGTATCCACCAAGAGCCGGTATCAATGGCTGTTTCCGACTTTCATTCGGATCGCCTCGGCGATTCGAGACGCCCACTTGGCCGCATCCTGTTCCTGGATCCGGAAATCCGGATCTGCAGGTGGAAAAAACATCTCGTCCGTATCCGGGAACCGGCTCCGTTCAAGGGTGTCGACCCACACGACAAGATCCGCACGAAAAGCCTCCCGCATCTCCGGAAGCGGTGTCACAAAATCGGCGACGACATGGTTGGCGGTGCTTTGATCAGCCAACTCCGCCATCCGCCGTCCCTGCCGCAAACGGCCCACCCGGCTGAAGTCCCAATCCCCGGCTGTTCTCCGCACCGCATCGGCGTTCAACCAATCCACCGAGTCGCTGGTCTGTAGACAACGTACCAGTTCCTTCGCCAGAGTCGTTTTCCCAGAGCCGGGCAACCCCATGATCAGAATCCTCATCGTGCAGCCTTCCTGCGATCCGCCACCGGGTCACCGGGGAAACTCGGTCGCCTCGGCGACCGCCGCTGAGGATGCCGGCTCACTCATCCCGGGATCCTTTTCCCCGGCCCCGCCGCGGGAACCTAGGACGGCCGCCGCGGACCGGAGCGGATCCAATCCAGGAAGGAACACCGCCAACTGCAAGGCCGACGTCAGCGGATCCTTCAGCGTGGCGGCGTAGTCCACGTGAAGCACTGCGGCGGCATGGCGTCCGACCCATCGGTCTGCGGACTCGAGCTCCTGCTGCATCGCCCGAATCAGCACCGACTCGGAAGGGGGGGCATCCAGACCGCGTCCGAGATTTCTGAGCATCCGTAGCTGCGAGGCCACCACTTGCACCGGATCGCGGCGCATGAACACGACTCGATATTCCAGGGGAGCTGGATCCAGTCCGGCCAGCGGCAGAAAGCGAAGCAACGGCGCGACCACCTTCAGGCCCCGGCCTCTCGCCTGGGGTATCCAACCTGATTGTGAGTGCAACCGGGTGACAGGCTCATACTCGAAGTAACCCTGTGGGTTGCTGGCATCCGGAGGCCTGCGGTCGTCCGACAACGCCGGGTATCCTCCTGCCACCAGCATCTGCATCATCATGGACGTTCCACTTCGTGGAAGTCCGGTCACCACGGTAATGGCTTCCCCGCCAGTCGCAGGCAGGTCGGAATCGGGGCGCAAACTGGGACAGGGATCGCTCATCCAGTCGAGGTGGCTCCACCATCCGGTTTCGTCGGTTCAAAGCCGAAGGCGATCCGACGGTGCTCGGCCGACGCAAGGAATTCCCCGGACTTTTCCAGCAGCTTGGCCAACCGGAGACGAGCTTCACCAAACCCGGGTGCCTGTGAGATGGCGTGCTCGTAGGCCAATCTAGCTCGCGGGATCTCCCCCAAGCTCTCCAAAGCTTGCCCCAAGCGGTACTGGGCCCGCGGGTTCCAGAAGACCTGCCGCAGGCTCACGAGGACGTGTTCCAGCGCGCCCTCAAAATCACCCCGGTCCAGCGCCACCTGGGAGAGACTGCTGTGGGCCTCAAAGTTCTCGGGATCCAAGTCGAAGCTCCGACGAAAACACGCTTCGGCAACATCGAGGTATCCCCGTGAATGATGATAGTTGCCGGACATCAGATGCACCGCGGGGTCCTTCGGTGCCCGTTCCGCCGCCTTGCTCAGCCGCTCCGCGGCACGCGGCTCATCCCCGAGGTCCGACAAAGCCCTGGACGCCAACAGATCCACCACAGCAGGAGTCATTCCTGCCGACTCCAGACGTTCGATATGGGTCAGGACCGCTGCCGATTGATCGAGACGCGACAAGGAGTGGAGCCGTGAGATCTCATACCGGAGGTTGAGCGGTTCAGCTTCGCACAGGGCTTCGAAAAGGGGCAATGCCTCGGCAGGCCGACCCCGGCTCAGGTGCACGCAACCCAGGTTGAATCGGGCCTCCCGCTGCGCCCGGACCGCCGCATCGTGGCCTGGCACCGCGTCGGGCGCGAGATAGCCGAGCGCAACCAACTGCCGCAAGGCCACCGAGCGCGCCTCGGGATCGGACCCGGTCGGAGCCGGTTCGGCAGCCCCCCCCTCGGATTCCCAGGTCGGGATCGTATCCACCACCGGGGCCCGCTCGAAAGCTCCGGCCAGCACCCTTCCGCTCATGTCGCTTCCGACCGGTAGCCCAAGCAGCGCGAGCACGGTGGGGGCGATATCCAGCAACGAGGCTCCATAGACACGTTGGTCGCGCTTCAATCCCGCTCCGCGCAGGGCGAGCACCCCGAGCGGCCGATGCCAATCGGCCCCGTCTTCTGCGATTCCATCCCCCCTGGAAGGCCGATAAGCGGGACGGCGCGAGCCCGATTGGAAGCCATGATCGGACAACAGCACGACCGTGGTCTCCTCACCTGCCAGCTCCAGCAGTCGCCCCAACATCTGATCATGGAATTCATGGATCGCATCCACGACATCCCGGTAGTGCCGATGGTCCGCATCGGAGACCCCCTCCATCTGGGGGGCCCGATAACTCATGAAATCGTGGCCGACATGGTCCAACGTCTCATAATATACCGCGAAGAAGTCCCAAGGCTCCGTTTGCATCAGTTCGGTCGCCATGGAATGGACGCTGACGCATCGGGCGAAGTGGCTTGCCAATCGAGCAGGTCGAACGTCCACGGAGTGATCGATCTCCCCGATGCTCGGGATCATCTGGCAAAGGACCTCCGGCGAGAGCTCGCAGGGATGGAGCCGCAACTCGGAGATCCGGTCAGAAAGCCGCTCCGGATGGACCCAACCAGGCCCCAGCCTGGAGATCCGTTCCGGACAGTCCGCCAAGGTGTCCAGCACCCGGTCGGATAGATGGATGCCAGAGCGGGTCTCGACGGGATCCGACACGGGCCAGGCCACCACGCACGAGCGAAGACCCTGTTCGCCCAACACATCCCACAACGCCTTGCAACGACGGGTGGTGCGTTGGACGGGAATGATCCCGACCCCACCCGGCGCCGGCTCGACAAAGCCCAAGATGCCGTGCTGGTCGGCGGTCTTGCCGGTCGCCACCGAGGTCCAGAGCATGGGAGTGAGGCAGGGAGTCAGCGAAGCGAGGTTCCCCATCACCCCCTCCGAAACAAAACGAGAGAGGTGCGGCAAGCGCCCTGCGTCCATCAACTCGTTCAGGATGCGCCAATCGGCGCCATCCCAACCGATCATCAACACTCGACGACCTGAGGAAGGTGGATTCTGAGTTGGGTCCATGTTCCGTAAAAGGTCCGGCTCCAAGCGCCATTTCCACCTGAGACGTCTGCCTCGACCCGGTCGAAACCTGGATCGAGACAGACTGGATCCGTATCAAACGAGAGCCAAAGGCTCAGTTGGCACGGCGGCGAAGTCGGCGATAGGCCGCCAAACCCACGGCACCGGCCGCAAAAACAGCGGCGGTCTCCTCCGGCTCCGGGACCACGATTGGCGTGTTCGCAATGGATTCATAGCCGATGCTTTGCAGCGTCCGAACCCCCATGGTGGCACCTATGGTCATCAGCCCATATCCATAATGGGTCGAGTTATCCGCAGCCTTAAACCGGAATCCGAAGTAGTTGTCGCTATTCAATTTCCAGCCACCGGCTGTGACACTGCTTGCAGTGTTGCCGAAATGCCCTGGAGTAGAAGACGGACCCACCACGTATCCGACCGATAGGCTGGCGACCGCTACGGTACTGCCGCCCTGGCCCAAACCCGTCACACATCCGCTAGGAGTTGCAGCCCCGAACCAACTCATCGCTGTGGTCGAGGTCCCATAGGGATTTAGATCCCAACCGGGAGTACTCGCAGGAGTTGTACCTGATGCATGGGTTTCTACATTGAGATACAGACCATCGATGTTGTTGGGAATCACTATGTTCCAGTTATGAACAAGCACTGCCGCGGTCGCCGTGACAGGAGTGACCAACGAGACCCCCGCGGTTCCCACAAGGAGAGCGGGCGCCGCAGGCACCAGATTCACAGCGTCACGGATCAGACCAATGCATTTATTTTTAACCACTGACCTCATTCGAAGGCTTCCAAAGTCCGGAAGCGAATGTTTTCCACAAAAATCGTGCGGATTCCTTCTCGTCGACTCGGTAATTCAAATTATCTTCCAAGATGGTCCGGCGATACGGGCCTCTGTGTTTCGCCCGTTCAATTGGATCACGCCGCGGATGTCGAATGGAACCCCACCCAGGATGACGTTCCCGGCAGGCAGTGTGCC
>CAMCFL010000132.1 GCA_945873715.1 Akkermansia muciniphila | reverse complement strand
GTGGGATGAGGCGGTGAAGGGGGACTTCTGCGTCGGTGCGGCAATCTGAGGGGCGAAGGTCCCTGCGGGCCGGTCGGAGGGGTATCGGGTCTTCCCCTGAGGGCGACCTGGTCCTGTGCCGCGGCATCGCACGGATGCGCACGGCATTTGAGGCCTGGTGGGTGGCTGGGATGAAAACCGCCGCGGAGAAGCGCTATGCAAACAAGCCCGGCCCTAGACCGCATTCTGCAAGCGGACCGATCCCGTGCGCGGCAGCGTCCGGGAGTCCGTGCAGCGCCGTTGACGCCTTTGCCTTCTCCGCCGCCTCGGGGACTGACGGGGTTCCCGACCTGGACGCCGGAGGCGTCACGGAAGGTCGCCGACGGTCGTCCGACCGCCGGATCCCGCCCATCCCCATCGATCCCGGAGCGATCGCGCCTCCCCAAGCCCATTCCGATTCCCAGTCCTCGCGAAGCATCCTGGCGTGGATCCGTGTCCAACCCTCGCGGCACGTACCACGAGTTGGAAGGATTCGTTGCTCACGACGGGGCGGAGCGGGCAAAAGCGGCAGCTGACGCTGCACGCACTCCAGGACGCTCCCGCGCCGGACGGCGATCCTGTTCCTCCGGCTTCGTTCAAAGGCCTTCTACGTCGGGGCTCCGCGTTCTCCGCGCCTCCGCGTGAAAATCGGGCGTCACCCCGCATCCCGCTGACTCGACCGGGGGTATCGGCGGCTCGCCGGTAATGGCCTCCTCCGCGTGGTCCGCGTGCTCCGCGTGAGGATGGGCGTCTCTTCACGGGGAGCGTAGACCGGGGAATGGCTCCCGCAGATTCAGAGCGACCGCCGGCGACGTTCCAGGACGCCTTCGGCCTCCGGGTGCGTGAGTGCCTGAACTCCGGAAAAGGCATTGGCGTGGCAGCGCAGAGGAAGGTCCTGGGGCGACGCACAAACTTTGCTCTTCGATCTTTGGCCCGGTTTTGGCACCACAGACGGACTCAACATGAGATGCGCATTCTGGGTGGTGCTGGCGGCCTTGCTGGTGGCGGGCTGCGGACGGAGCGGGGAATCGGGTGGAGCGACGGCCAAGCCCGCGGTGATCGCCCGCTGGCGGCTTGCCGGGGGGCAGGCTCTCCGCGGACAGACCAACGCCCCGGTCCTGCGGGAGGTGCTGACCCTTCCCGAGTCGGTGGGGGTCGGCTCACGCCTGGGGACCAATCTGAGCCGCTTCCTGCTGTCGCGCTGGGGCCGCACCAACATTGCCGCCACCGAAGGTCAACTGTATCCGCTGGTGGAGGCCCTGCTGGAGCGGGACAGCGCCGGTGAGATCACCGACACCGGTTGGGTGCTGGCCATTCGGGGTGGGGATGTTCCGGGTGCGGTGCTGGTCCCGGCGTTGTCGCTGTTTCCGCGAGCCCCGGGCGTCGCCGCCCCGTCCACGCTGACCACCAATGGATGGTGGATGGCGGCATCCTCCCCGGCGGATCTGGCCCGCGCCGCGACCCTGCCCACGGCAGTTCCCGGGCGATTGATGCTGGGGGAGTTCAACCTTCCGCGGATGCTCGGTCCCGGGCATGAAGCCTGGCCTTCGGTTCAGGTCACCGTCGGCACCAGCAACGCCACCGTGCGAACTACGGCCACCCTGGATTTTGCCAAGGCTCCGCTGGGTGAACTGGAACCGTGGAAGCTCCCCGATGATTTCATCCGCGACCCGGTCATCCGATTCAATGTCCTGCGCGGGACGGGACCGTTGATCGACCGGGTGGAATGGCTTCGATCGCTGATGGGAGGATCGAGCCCGGGACAGGTGGTCGGCTGGGCGCAGCCCGAGGTGACCTTCCGCAACTGGTTTGCCTTCCCGGTGGACGAGCCGAACTCGCGCATCGAGAAGATCCACGCGGACCTGCGGACCCGCTTCAAGACGAACGATGCGTCCGGCACCTACATGGGTCGCATGATCGTGAATTCCAACCGATCGGCGGTGGCGGTGTTCGATCTGAAGGCCTGTCTTCCGACTGTCGGCACGGTCAAGCAGGGGGGACAATCGTTCCTGCTTACCAGCTTCGTGCCGGGCATGAAGAGCACCAATCGTGTGCCGGCCGAGCTGCTCGCGCAGATCAACCACCCGAACCTTGCCTTTTACGAATGGGAGATCACCGGCCAATCCGCCAAGAACTGGAATGTCCTCGCCCAGTTCAACCAGCTCAGTCAGGCGCGCCTACCCAATCCGCTCAACCCGCGAGCCTTCCGTTGGATGCTGGCGTCGTCGGACAAGTTGGGGAATTCGGTCACCCAGCTTGAGCGGCGTTCCGCCACCCAGTACGAGTTCACGCGTAAGTCCGATACCGGTCTCTCCGGTCTCGATTGGGTGCTGCTCACCCGCTGGATCGACAGTGGTTTCCCTGGACTCAACCGCCCCCTCCCGGGCTTTCCTCTCACTCCCGTTTCCAAGCCTTGAACTCCCCCTTGAAGCTCGGCGTCAACATCGACCACGTCGCGACCCTCCGTGAAGCCCGTTACCGCGGGCGTGACCACGGCGAACCCGATCCGGTCGAGGCGGCGCTGGTTGCCGAGAAGGCGGGTGCGGCGGGCATCACCGCTCATCTTCGCGAGGATCGACGGCACATCATCGACCGGGACGTCCGTCGGTTGCGCGAAGCCATCCGCACCCGCTTGAACTTCGAGATGGCGGTGGTGCCGGAGATCATCCAGTTCGCCCTGGAGGTGAAGCCGGACATCGTGTGTCTGGTGCCGGAGAAGCGCACCGAAGTGACCACCGAGGGCGGGCTGGATGTGGTCTCCCACGAGGCGTTGATCCGGGATACCTGCTCCCGGATGCGCGATGCCGGGATCGAGGTCAGCCTCTTCCTGGATCCGGATCCGCGCCAGGTCGAGGCGGCGGCCCGGACCGGCGCCGGGTACATCGAGTTGCACACCGGCGCCTATGCCGAAGCCTTCGACCGGAAGCGCGAGCGCAACGTCGAGATCGAGCGTCTGGTGGCGGCCTCCCGACAGGCGCACGGCATCGGATTGAAGGTCAACGCCGGGCACGGCCTCAACGTGCGCAACCTGCCGTTGCTCCACATCGTGCCGCACCTGATCGAATTGAACATCGGCCACAGCCTGATGAGCCGCGCGATCTTTGTCGGCCTGCCCGAAGCCATCCGCGAAATGCTCGCTGTGATGGCTGGGTATCGGGGCTGACCCGGGCGGGTGCCGGAGGCGTGATTCACAACGACGGCGCAACGAACACCACGTGTAGGAACGAACCGGTTCGATCGTGGCTGCCGTCACTTCGTGGATGTTCAAGTCGGCTGCGGTGGGAGGCGTGGTTCACAACGACGGCGCAACGAACGCCACGTGTGGGGAAGAACCGGTTCGATCGTGGCTGCCGTCACTTCGTCGATGTTCAAGCCGGCTGCGGTGGGAGGCGTGGTTCACAACCACGGCGCAACGAACACCACGTGTAGGAGAGAACCGGTTCGGTCGTGGCTGCCGTCGCTTCGTCGATGTTCAAGCCGGCTGCGGTGGGAGGCGTGGTTCACAACCACGGCGCAACGAACACCACGTGTGGGAAAGAACCGGTTTGGTCGTGGCGGCCGTCGCTTCGTGGATGTTCAAGTCGGCTGCGGTGGGAGGCGTGGTTCACAACGACGGCGCAACGAACGCCACGTGTGGGGCACGCCGGAGATTCCCTCGAGCGGGACGACGAGTTGGTTGCCCTCCGGGCGAACGACCCAGGCGGGTGTGGCGGCCCGGCCGAGAGCGCAAAGCCGTTTCATCGTGGAAACCCGAGTTCTATCCACAGATGCCGCAGATTTAAGGATGTCTGACCGAAGCGGGCGAGGACGCCCGCGGTCCCGGGAGGAACCGCGTCAGGGTTCGCCCGGCTCCACCCGTTCCATTCTGCGCGGTGGCATTCCCAGGGTGGGTTGGGGATCATGGGGAACCATGCTTCTCCGTGTGCGAAAAGTGTTCCTCTGCCTGTTCCTGGCCTGCGCGGCTGCGGCGCGGAGTTGGGCCCAGATTCCGCTCCAGCCCGAGGACACCCTGGTGTTCTACGGAAATTCCCTGGTGGAACGACTTCTCGAGCAGGGCGAACTGCAGGGCTGGGTCCATCTTTCCGACCCGGCGAGGAAGCTGCACTTCCGGAGCTTCGCCTGGACGGGCGATGAAGTGGGGCATCGCCTGCGGGCCGAGGGTTACGCCGATCACATGAAGTCCCTCCTGGCCCTCTGGCCAGCACGATGTGTGGTCGTTGGATACGGGATGAACGAGGCCTTCGCGGGGGAGGCCGGGCTCGCGGATTTCCGTTCGCAGCTCGGGGTCCTGCTGGATCAGTTGGCCCGGAGGCATCCGGGGGCGCGCTTCGTGTTGTTGTCGCCGACGGCGGTGGAAGCGGGCGGCCCGGGTCGGGATGCGGTGGGGCGCAATCGGGAGGTGGCGCTCTATTCGGCGGCGATCGCGAAGGCGGCGGCCGCGCGCGGAGCGGTGTTCGTGGATCTCTTTGAGGCGACCCAGAAGGCCTACGGAAGCGGAGCAGGGCCGTTGACCGAGAATGGCCTCCATCTCAACGAGGCGGGGAATCGGGCCATGGCCCGCGTCATCGCGTCGGCGATCGTCGGCGAGGCGGCGCTGGCGCGGGTCGAACCGGCCCGATTGCGTGAGGTGGCGGCAGCAGCGGGGCAACTGGCGCATCACGTTGCCGAGGTGGTGCGTCCCAAGAATGGCATCCTTTATTACGGGCAACGCAAGCGGGCTGAGGAACGCGAGGCGGAGATTCCCCTCTACCTCCAGCGGATCGAGAAGGACGACGCCCTGGTCCACCGGATTGCCGCGAGTCCGACCGCACGGTTTCCCGATGCGCCTTTCATCGCCCTTGATCCGCTGCCGGTGCCGGCGTCGGGCGGTTCCACCCACAGTGTGGGCACCGTGAAGTCGCCGGCGGAGATGGAGGCCGGATTCCAGATCGCCGACGGTTATGCGGTCAACCTGTTCGCGTCGGAGGAACAGTTCCCGGAATTGCGGGCACCGGTGCAGATCGCCTTCGACGCGCGCGGTCGGCTCTGGGTGGTGACCATGCCCAGTTTTCCGCACACCGTTCCCGGCCAACCGCAGGAGGACAAACTGATCGTCCTCGCAGACACCGATCACGATGGGAAAGCCGATCGCCTGACGGTCTTTGCCGAGGGATTCGATGCCTTGGATGGCGTCGCCTTCACTGCCGAAGGGGTGCTGGTCTCCGAGCAATCCCGTCATTGGCTTTTGAGCGATACCGATGGCGACGGTCGTGCCGACCGCCGCCGCGAGATGCTGCGCGGTCTTGATCTCACCGACTCCCATCACGGCGGCATGATGGCCACGGATCCGGTCGGCGGCGTGTGGTTCTGCGATGGCGTCTTTCATCGCTCGCAACTGGAGACGCCCCATGGCGTCGTGCGCGGCGTCGACTCCACCACCTATCGGATGAATCCACGGAACGGCCGGATCGAACCCGAGTGGCAAAGCATCACGCCCAATCCATGGAAGGTGACCTTTGATCGCACCGGCAATATCTTCCAGATGTACGGCGACGGCCTGGTCCTCGATGGCCTTCCCCTGACCTGGACTCCGTTGGGAGTCTATCATCCCTTCGCCCATGCCCAGACCATCGGCTACGGCAAGGGCAGCGCGGCCGCCAGCATTTCGAGCCCCAACTTCCCCGACGAATACCAGCAGGGCATGGCCTCGGCGGCGTGCATCGGGCCTTATGTCGTTTCACTGACCAAGTACGACTTCAACCAGGGCATGGTGCGATCCAGTGGTCGGCTGGATCTGGTGACGTCGAAGAACGCCGCCTTTCGTCCGGTCGATGTGGAGTTCGGTTTCGACGGGGCGTTGTACGTCTCGGACTTCAGCAGTGCGATCATCGGGCATGCGCAGCATCCGATGCGCGACGTGCGTTGGAACCATGTGAAGGGACGCATCTGGCGCGTGGTGAACCAGGCGAAACCGATCGTGAAGGATTGGCCGCGCATCGAAGGCGCGACGACGACCGAATTACTTTCACTCCTGCTGCACCCGCAGGATCTCGTGCGGAAGCACGTGCGATTGGAGCTGCGTCGGCAGGGCGAGGCGGCCTCCTCCGCCGTTGATGGCTGGGTGAGCAGGAATCTGGGGGATGATCAGGCGGTGTTGGAATCGGTCTTCGTGCAGGAGTCGTTCGGGAAGGTTCGACCTGCATTGCTCGCAGTCCTGATGAAGTCGAAGTCGCCGCTCCACCGCGCCGCCGCGGTCCGGATGATCCGATATCAGGCCGATCGCCTGCCCAACGTTCCGGATCTGCTCCACACCCTGGCCGCCGACCCGCATCCCCGGGTGCAGATGGAGGTCGTGGATGCCGTCGCGCACCTGCGTCCGACCCTGCCGGCAGTGGAACATGTGTTGCACGGGTTGCATTCCACTCATGGCGACGTCCATCGCATGCTGGCGGACCTGCACCATGGCACCCAGCCGTTCCGCGGTCGGAGCGTCCCGGTGCTGGAGATGGCACCCGGAACCCGCGTCCGCCACTGGCAGTGGCGCGGGGTGAAGGAGCCCGGTGCGCCCGTGGGCTTCGATGTCGAGGCGAAGGAGGGTGCCGGTCCCGGCGCCGGGATCTATCGAACCTTCCTGCGAAGTGAAGTCGCCCAACCGGCTTCGATGGTGGTGAAGCACGGCTTCCTGGACGTCGCGTTGAACGGGGTCCAGTTGCTTTCCCATGATTCGCAATGGAGCAGCGAGCAGCAGGTCCAGTTGGAGTTGCAGCCCGGGTTGAACGTGGTCGAGGTGGAGTTCCGCCGGATCGGGGCGCGTCCGCCGGACGTGTACGTTTTTGATCCGCTGGGACAACCGCTTTCCCGCACCCAGGCCGCCGCGGATCCGGCCGGGTTGGCCAGCATGGCGTCGGCCTGGAATCAGTTGAAGGCGTCCGCTGGGGATGCGCTGGTGGTCCGGGCAGCGCCGGGGCTCCAGTTTGTTCCCCGGGAACTGCGGGTGAAGGCCGGTGCCCAGGTTCGACTGATCTTCGAGAATCCCGATCTGATGACCCACAATTGGGTCCTGGTCGACGTGGGGTCGGCGAATGAAGTGGGGGCACTCGCGGATCTCATGGCGGCAGACCCGAATGGCATGGCCAAGGGTTATCTTCCCGTGTCTAAGAAGATCCTCCACGCGACGCCACTGGTGAACCCCAAGGCGAAGGCCGAACTGAACTTCACCGCTCCGACCGTGCCCGGTCGGTATCCCTACCTGTGCACGTTTCCGGGCCACTGGCGGATCATGCGCGGGGAACTGGTGGTGGAGTGAACAGAGTCTCGTGACCTCGCCTCCTACGGGTGGGCGAGGAGGTAACGAGGCTCACTTCAATCGGGCGTGGAACGCGCGGGGGTCGGGGTGCGGTCGAATGGAAGTCAGAGTCTCCTGACGTCGTCTCCTACGAGGCGACGAGGGAAGCAGGCGCATTCCGGGAGTGGCTGGGAACGTGCGTGGGCCGGGGCACGGCCCCATGGAGCGAGAGTCTCCCCCCAACCCGTAGGAGACGAGGTAACGAGGCTCACTTCAATCGGGCGTGGAACGCGCGGGGGTCGGGGTGCGGTCGAATGGAAGTCAGAGTCTCCTGACGTCGTCTCCTACGAGGCGACGAGGGAAGCAGGCGCATTCCGGGAGTGGCTGGGAACGTGCGTGGGCC